>JAAYTA010000093.1 GCA_012518185.1 Methanobacteriota archaeon | reverse complement strand
CGCATACTTGAAGCTATGAATCGTCATCACACTCCTGAAGAATTTGAACACATTGTCGAGATATTGAGAAATAAAAGTCCTAATATGTGTTTAGCAACCGATGTTATTACTGGGTTCCCTGGAGAGACAGATGATGATCATCATGCTACTGTAGAGCTCCTGGGTCGTGTACGGCCAGACATAGTCAATGTCACACGGTATTCTCCCCGACCAGGGACTGATGCCGCTCGCTCCCAAAATCAAATTCCAGGATGGATAAGGAAGGAACGTTCTCGAGAGATCAGTGCTCTACGCATGAGAATCAGCAAAGAATTGTATTGCTCACACATCGGCATGGAAAAAGATATACTAATCACCGAATATGGAAAGAGAGGAACCATGATTGGTCGAACTGATTCATACCGACCAGTAGTTGTAAAAGGTAAGCACGTAATCGGTACTCGACTACCTATAATCGTAGTTGATGCCACGTCTACTTATATGATAGGAGAATATCAGGGAATCTAGCTTATATATCATGATTATAATCGTGGATAGACAGCCCCGTAGTGTAGTGGTCAATCATTTCGGCCTTTGGAGCCGGCGACGCCAGTTCGAATCTGGCCGGGGCTACCTCACCTCACTCTACCTTTTTTACTGAACTTCACCGGCATATTACCATTCTTCATAATGCACAAGGTCCTCAATCTCTATACGAGATGTAGGTTCTTCCTTAGTTCTAACTCTGCCCACAGGAATCATCGTAAGTGGCCGCACTTGCTTTGGAAGTCGAAGTAAGTCAGAAACGATCTCCTCATCGAATGCTCCTACCCAACATGTGCCATATCCTGCATCTGATAAGTATAATAATATATTCTGAACTGCAGCTGCCACATCTTGGATACAATATAATTCTCGACCCCTATCTCTGTATCCTGCAATACGATCTAAATTAGCGCAGCATACAATAACCACCGGCGCCTCAGCCAAAAAATCCTGGGAATAAGCAGCCTTGGATAGCGCACGTTTTCTATCATCTTCCTTCACTATAATAAAATCTCTAGCCTGGAGGTTTCCAGCTGACGGGGCAAGATTACCTGCCTCTAGTGATTCCATAATAATGTCATCTGGCACATGCTCATGTGTAAAACTTCTCGCACTCTGTCTATTTTGAAAATGCTCTATTATATTCATTCATTTCTCCATATCACTAATTGCTTCACCAGATACAAATCTATTCTTGAGGATAGACACAGTTATCGTTTCGATGAAAATATCTATCTCGTATGACACTCGTTCACTCATTCATGGCGATAGAGACTACTATTGAGTTAGACTATAGAGATGAGGCTGAAGCTATAGCTGTCATAGAGGCCATTGCTCCCGACAATGCACCTTATGCTCAAGCGGAACGTATTGGTAATAAGGTGATTGTATATGCGCGTTCATCCACTGCAGGTCAGATGCTCCATACAATGGAAGATCTCCTAGCATGTGTTAAGGTGGCAGAAGATACTTTCAAAGTCACTCGCTGATCACTTTTTAACACCCTCACGGACTTTCACTGCTACTCCTGTCTTGAAAGCTAACATCTCATCTCTAGTCAGCATGGTTCTTCCGATTGCTACCAACTCATCTGATGCATCCACTACAAGAACCTCATCCATGGGACGTATCCCTTGATCACAATCTTCTACAAAGGTACAGAACACACTCTTGCCCTCTCGATTAAATGGTACTGAGTCCTCCTTCACCTGCACTCGTAGCCTGGGAGCGGGGAATGCTTTCTGGAGACGCCTTGCTCCAGGTATTTTCAGAGTGAAAAATCCATCATTAGCTCTCATTGAAAGTATGTGCTCTCCATCCACAAGCACATTTCGTATCTTTCCCGTATTCTCTGATTTCTTCAGCTCTACGTCTCCATCTAATAGGATCGATCCAGCACCTCTACCGAACTGCATATCAGCTACAGCCTTCACTCTGGCAAGATCTAAGTCAAATGTTGGAGTATCCTCACACAACATAGCTAGTGTATCCAAGGTTTGTGGCCCATCCCACCCTACTGCTATAGCATATGTATGCTCATGTGACATGTGCTCCATCATCTCCTTAAGCCCTTCAATAGATTCACAATCTCGACGAATAGGTAGTACTGATT
>JAAYTA010000092.1 GCA_012518185.1 Methanobacteriota archaeon | reverse complement strand
GTTGGTAGTGGCAGGCACTCCATCAATAGTTGCCATAACTCCGCTGACGATTGTATCGACAATTGGTTCTTGAGCATAGCTCTGAAACATGGATACAAAAATATCCTCTGAAACTGTAGCTCCAGTAGGTCCTCCCTGGATGATAGGTTTTTTTGAGGAGTTTCCTTTACGAGGGGCTAGAATAACCATGTCGTTATGGCTGCCCAGACGGATCTCTTTAGGTGCTGCTTTCAAGCCTGCCTTGACTTCATCCTCAGTTACTTTAATAATTCGCTCAGTATCTACATTATAGATACCTACAGTAGTTAGGAGATCCATGCCTGCCATAAAAAGGCGATTCATGAGATCTTGATCAGTGGGTATTATATCATCGCCGAATGAGACATCATATTTTGTTTTCATCTCAATCGCCGCATTGGGTACTATTTCATTATCCCATATGCTCTCAGGTATTCTGGGCCCTTTCTCAGAGCGCAGGTATGTGTCATAGACTGTAAGGGCTTTCTCAATAACTGCCAAGAGGTATCACCATTATCTGTCTGATAAAAGAGTCTCTACTTCAGCGACAACTTTAGCTCCACAGGAACAATATGCATCGCCACCGATACTCTCCACCCATTTCGGAGTGCAGCATGCTCCGCCGAATATTGTCTTCAAGTCTAAAATCTTTTCTTCTTTAATCTGATCTACAATCCTCTTCTGACCAACTAAAGTAGTTGTCATAAGAGCAGAGGCGCCGATCAAACATGCTCCCTTTTCTCTCGCTGTTTGGATGAATTCATCTGGAGATACATCCTTGCCCAAATCATATACTGTATACCCTGCCCCTCTCAGGAAAGCACAGACTACATGTTTACCAATCTCATGTATATCTCCTTGTACCGTTCCCATGATGACTACTCCCTTAGAATGAGCAGTTCTACTGCAGAGATATTGTTCGAATACGCTAATTCCAGTTTCCATGGCACGAGATGCAGCAAGCACCTGTGGGAGGAATATTTTTCCGTGATAGTATCTATCACTGATAGAATCCATTCCCTTACCCAAACCTTGTTCAATAGCTTCGCAAGGATCAATACCAAGATCCAATGCATCTTCAGCCGCCTCGCGTGCTAAATCAGCATTCCAAGTCTCTACAGCCCTCCTTAGTAAGAGTAATATTTCCTCCTTCTTACTCATTTTATAATTCCCCCTCACTTAATTTAGATTATGACGCTTCATATCTCGTGATTCGCCTCCTCAGCAGAGTCTATTATCAATTCTCCTGAGCGCTCGATCAACTTACTAGATTTCACCAATAAGTGGAAAGTTCGAAGTGATCATGAAGTGTTAAGTGCATATAGCACTAGTATCATACAATCATTTTGGTGTTAATTAAATTAAATCAACATAATCTCTCATTAATTATCAAATGTTTTGAATCAATCAGTATCTAATATTCGCATATTCTTCAAAATTAAGGTATGTGTGGGGCATGCCAATTCGCAACGTTTGCAAGCTGTGCCATCACATAAATCAGATCTTATCACTGCCACAGGATAGGGAGTATCCTCTTCTATCGACAAAGCTCCTTCTGGACAGGATCGTATACATTCGTGACATTGTGTACAGTCTTCCAATATGCCTCTAAGCATCGTCCCAGGATCTTTCAGCACGCTGACCCCTAGCGTTCCAAGATCTGGAATATCTCTCTCGACTTTCCGCACAATATTAGCCTTCACTGGCTCAGCAGGGAGGTGAGGTAGATTATAGATATCCAACATATCATTGTAAGCATTCATGGGCATGCCATATGTCCATAGCGAAAGTTCAATTGCATAAATATTTTTGAATGTCTCAGATGTGGCAAACATACAATGCCTGGCTCGTAGCTTGTGGGCGAATGCTTTCAGATCATCCAACTCAATACGGCCCAATGTGAGCTCTTTAGCTAAAGCAAGAGAAGTATTTCCAAATTGGATGATACTGCTTGAGCCTGGAGAAACCATTCCAATCCTCTGAGCCTTAAGTGCATCAACATAAAGTCCAGATGCTCCCGACATAAATGATATTGGAACGTCATCTACCCAGATACCTACTTCATTCATCAATGTCAAGTATCCTGCCCGTATGGCACCTATAGCTTTTCCCGCCTCGGCAACATCATTTTCAGTTATGTATACGCCGTCTTGTAGATGCAATACATTATCGGGAGTGAGGATATTTGGCATCTTGATAAGTTCAGCAGATATTCCGCAATCTAATGCGGCTACTACACCCGTTCCTGTAACTCCTTTGGCATACCCATGGCATTCACTTTTTCTAACCGTATCGCCGCTGATGGGATTGATAGTATCGCAATGGAGAGGTAAGTATTCTTCATCTAAGATCCAGTTGTCCCATCCCTTATCAGTAATATTTACATCAGATATTGTCCCTGGTGCAGCTAGCATTCCCATCTCTATTTGTTGACCTTCTAATGCAGGCCCCGCGGCAGCTGATCCAGAATAAACTTCACCATCTATGATCAAAGCCATCTCAGCATTAGTACCATAATCCACTACTACACATGGATCATCTTGCTCCATCGCTCCAGTCATAAGAAGCATAGCTAGAGCATCTGCACCAATCTCATGACTTACTGCAGGAGGGATTATCACAGATGCATTAGTTAAATTTCTGAGGCCTAACTCATTGGCAGATATGATGTCTCCATCTCTTTTTTGAGGTGTTACACCTAGAGATTCTAGCATCTTCTTCCCAGCATATGCAAGATCTCGGATCTCAATTCCTTGGAAAAGAGAAAGTTGAAAAGGGTTGCCGCAAACGCCTATCTTATCGACTTTTTCCAGATCTATTTGAAGAAGCGGTAATAGCCTATTTAGCGCATTTAGTATGAGCTCGTTTCCAATTGACTCTCCTGTATCGATGGCAAAATTCACATGATCGATCACATTTGCTCCAGGAAGTGGATGGCGATTAGTTATCGCAGTGGAAACTACTTCATTATTCCTGAGATCGATAGCCTGGGCTCGGAAACCACTTGTTCCAAGATCTAATGCAATACCATAATTGCTCACAAAGATACCTCCAGTTTGATAGGTTCATGTAATGGCAGAGTAATTGATGGCGAAGATAGACTAGCACTCCAAAGTGCCATAACTGAAACTCCTATCTGTAATGGATCATGTATTAGGGCGCCTACCTTACTAAAGCCTTCTTTATCGAAGGAAAAAGGTACTCCTGGAGAGGAGATTATAGCACCTTCTGTTATCCACTCCCCAGGCAGTTTGGCTGGAGATGCATTGAATATTAACTTACTATTTTGCATTGCTTTTTCGAGGCTGTTTTCGACTGTAAACTTATCATGTCGGCGGCAAAGAGTCTCGGATCGAGTGATGTCTTTATCGACGACAGTAACATATGCTTGTTCTGCTGCTAGCATATCTCCAACCAGATTGCCAATTCTGCCAGCTCCAATAAGTAGGACATCCTTATTGCGTAATGATCCTGCTGCTCTTCTGAAGGCAGTAAAATACCCTAGAGCAGTGGAGTGTGTATTATTAGAAAAATTTCCAGTGTGCGCATTGAGCGCGATGAATTCGTCATCATCGGCCATGAATATGATATCTGCCTTGGCAGCAAGTGCATCAGAGAGGCCTGCTACGTCAGTACGTCTCGTTAGCATGGATTGCATTCCAAGATGCTCAACGATAGAACATACTGATTCAGAAAACCCTTCAGTCATGCCTTTACCGCTAGTCACAGGTACAGCTGCAGCGAGATAGTCTCCGAGATTCAACTCATGGGGATGTAATCCTACAGCCTCATATGCTAGGTCTTTCAGAGTTAATCCTATAGACTGGATTAATTCATTGTCGCGCTCAATCGATGTATAGGGTACATCGTAAATCATACTGGGAGTTAAGCGAGTCATTTGGATACCTCGGGCACGGGATCTAAATAATGAGTGATCTTGTTTTTTTCAATGATTTGGTTAATGCATTTTTGCCGCTTAGTCCATGCTTCCTGAGGAGAGTTCCCAGTGCATATTACGATAGCATGCCATTTCTTCCTTCTAGGTGTATAATTGGTAATCATCTCATCTGAGTCAAAAAGTCCGATTTGGAGGCGTAAATTATCTACATTGGAAAATTGCCCTTCCCCACAGGACATCATGGCTTCACCATCCACAATTATGTGTTCATATATGGCTGCCTTATTGTGTAGAGGCGTAGCAGAATCTAACTCATCATTAACCAGTGCATCAAAGAGTAATTTAACTAGATTTATTCCTGTAGCATGAAGTACAGTCGCAGGCGTCTGGCTGGGAATACGTGCATCAAATTCTAACACCTTAGCAATTCCGTTATGGACGATGGCTTCTAGATCCATGATGCCTCGAAGAGAAAGGCTTTCAGCTACCTTACGACCATATTCCTTGATATTATCTCCGATATTAGAATCAAAATCCGAAGTAGGACAACGGACCATTTTGCAATCATATGTATTATCGAGGATTACCTCTGTCAAGATCAGCGGGACTGCGCGTTTACCATTTCCAATAACTTCTATAGAGATATTAGGTCCATCTACGAATTCCTGGACGATAATATCTTCATCCATCTCAGATATGAATCGCATACCTTCTCTGAGCTTTTCTTCATCATGCACTTTCATTACTCCGGTGCTTCCGCTCTGACTAGAAGGTTTTATTATTACTGGAAAACTGCAATTTGGCCAAGGATCAGGCATGGGTATGTTAAGACCCTTCATTATTTGATTGGATAGAAATTTTGAGCACGAAATATTGTATGAGTCCAGATCAAAGAGTAATGGAATTTTTAATTCTCTAGATATTTTATCAAGAGTGGTGAGTGTTTCAATGTCCTCATTAGCTGGGAGAATTGCATTGCAGTTTGACAATGATCTCAATGCTTCATCTCTCTGTTTAACAACATCAATCACTTTGAATTCATCTGCTAGTGAAAATGCCGGGACTTCAGGTCGGCGATCTATTACAAATGTTTCAAATCCTGCCTTTCTAGCTAAATAAGTCGATTCTATGCCCTGAAGCCTTCCTCCAACTATTCCTAGTTTCATAGGGTTGCTCCATTGCCTTTTACATCCTTCCAGCCTTGGATAAGGCTAACATAATCAGAGAGTGGCGCTATGCTAAATCCCAAGTCATCCAGATTATTCTCAATTTGCTCGACAGATCTACTACCATCGTCAATATCTAACTCATGTTGAGCCACTCCAGCAAGTCCCTGTTGAGGAGGTATTATAGATGTAACAACGTTAGCTCCGGCATTCAATCTAGAGCTTAATCCATTTATTCCTTCGATGTCTAAACTAGCTGGTATCAACTTATCTGGATGGACTAATCGCATTACTGCGAGTGTTACCAATTCATCGATAAACAATGATGGAGTATCGTGAGCCATTGGCGTATTATTCTGAGGTACAAAACTCATGGCTCTTATCTGGTCCACTTGGAGATTCTTCATGAGCTCGATCGATCTAGCACGATCATGCAAGCACTCTCCCACTCCAACCATTATGCCTTCTTCAGCTAAGAGTCCCGATTCCATAGCCCACATCTTCTGAGATAATCTAAAGTCATAATCTTGATTGGGGCGTAGTCGTTTGAACAGATTGCGATTATGAGTTTCTTGATAGCAAGCAAACCAGTCGGCTCCGGCCTCTCTAAGTTTGTTAAATATATTATGAGGAATTGCTCCTGGAGAGAGCATTATGGGGATATCGACATTATCATTCACCATTTGTACAATATCGATTAGGCGCCGATAACGGCCACCATTATGTATTATCGGGTCCTCGCCCATAGTTAAATCAATAACGTGAACTCCTGAGTCTTGTAAAGAGGAAGATAGTTCAATTATTTCTTCATCGGACTTTCTATATCGTACGCTTTCAGGATTAGAGCACCTATAAAAGCAAAAAGAGCAATTATTACGACAATAAGTGGAGAAATAGACAAATCCATAAAGGAAAACTTTATTTCTAAAATATTGTTCTCTTATTTCACGAGCTGTCCAGAATAATCTCTCTAGGAGATGTGTATCTCTGATAGATAAGAGGGTCTCGATCTCTGTTAGTGTAAGTTGCTTTCCCTCTAAGGGCTTTTGGAGTATTATTTCCACACTTGCATCTATATTCATTCTTTATCTCCTATATATCTAGCCTTACTCCTCTAAGGTAGATCAGGCTTCTTCCCACTCTCTTTATATTATCTGCATCATTTTTTATCATAAGCAATCGTTCAAGACCAAAGCCCACTCCAGCCCATGGATCCTTGATTCCGTGAGCATCATCCAGTATGTGAGGCCCCACTGCTGCAGAGGCCACTTCTATTCCGTTGACTTCAACATCAGTGGTGTGAACATAAACTTCTGATTGACAAGTTTTAAGTTTATAATC
The DNA here is from genome assembly GCA_012518185.1 of Methanobacteriota archaeon. Taxonomy (GTDB): domain Archaea; phylum Thermoplasmatota; class Thermoplasmata; order Methanomassiliicoccales; family Methanomassiliicoccaceae; genus DTU008. The sequence continues at coordinate 2,293 of JAAYTA010000092.1, read as the reverse complement.
TAAGTCAACTGCACCCATGACTGTAGAGATATGACTATGGAGTTGATCTGTAGGATCATTCTCAGGACCAAGCTCAACTAAATTGAGCATAGTAAAATCTTCCAAGTGATTAGATCCTCGTGATTCTCTACGATAACAAGTACCAATCTCGAATAATCTGAGAGGGCCATTGATATTCCGCTTTAGATGCCTCATTAGGAAGTAAAGATTAGGAGCGAGCATGGGGCGGAGACATCGTTTCTTATCAACCCAGAAAACTTGTTCATAGAGCGGATGATCTTGTCCTATACCCATTTTCTCTAACGTATTACGAGCTATAATTGTGGGAGTTTTCACTTCAATGAAATTTTTTTTCACTAGAGCCTGTGCTAGTGTATCTTCTAATTGTGCGAGTGGGTGCCGCTCAGGCTCATCTAACATATTCCGTATGGCTTCGCGACCTTGGGAATGATAATGAGATGCCATTTTGGAAAATTCTAACTCTCGCTCTTCAACAGTTAAGAATGTTCTATTATCTTCTATAGAGACGCCTAACTCCTTTAGCCTCTGCATCTGCGTGATGGTAAATTCTATTGTCAATGAAAGCCTCCATTATGATACTTTAGTGAAAATGAAGTGGCGAAGGGCCCGGGAGTTGAACCCGGCTGCCATAGCTGTAGAGGCCTGGTGGTCCCGGACCAACCCTCCATTAATCTCATTATATTGTCTATACGATATGGATTAATTATGCAACTATCGCTTCCTAAATGATGTGATACAAATGCGGGAGAACTAGTAGCTGATGATATTGTTTTGCACCTATATTTTTGTATATAGTACTCTGGAAGATCCTGTCTGGCTAAATGAAAATTCATTAGAGGGTTTGAGTGATTATCTAACTCAATCCAGAATTTATGTGCCCTATACAGCAAGTTCATTCTCCTCCAATATGGTAAAAAAGATATAGAATATATAATACTTTGTACTCATATGTATATGGCTACATATTCAATATATAATACTATGTTTTTAACTATATATTAGCCTATATTCTAATATATAATCTATTCGCTTTGATAGTACTATTTTATATATCTGGAGATATATCTTCTAATAAACCATTTATAATAAGAAAGGAGGAATGAAATGAGTAACAAAGAAGAGATATTGGCAAGTCTCAAAAAATCTATTGAGACTTGGGATATCAAGCTTGCTGAAACTGCAGCAAAGCAGGCTTTGGATGCTGGTATCGAGCCAGGAGAGGCTGTAGATAAAGGTCTCGGAAAAGGTATGGAGACCATTAGCCAGCTATTCGATGACGCCAAGATTTTCCTGCCGCAAGTACTAGCAGCGTCAGCAGCTATGGAGAAAGCATTGGAAATTTTCGAGCCAGTAATGACTGGCGGAGCTACCATATCTCGCGGAACTGTTGTCATCGCTACAGTTCATGGAGATATCCATGAAATTGGAAAGAACGTGGTTGCAGCCATGTTGAAAGGAGGTGGCTTCAAGGTCATTGATCTTGGAAGAGACATACCTGCAGAGAATTTCATCGAAGCTGCAAAGGAGCACAATGCTGATGTCATAGGTGCTTCTGCACTGATGACCACAACCGTGCCTGTGCAGAAAGATATAGTAAATCTAGCAAAAGAGGAGAATTTGAACGCGAAGACTATCTTTGGCGGTGCACCTGTCAACGCTGAATGGGTGGAGAGTATCGGTGGCGATGCCTATTGTCCATCTGGTGCTGAAGCCGTTGAAATGGTCGAGAAATTAGTAACAGGGTGATAAATTGGCACCAGCTAGACCAATAACAGTATATGATGCATATGAGCGATTCTTAAAGGGGGAGAAAATGACGGAGGCTGACTGGGATTACAAAGTGATTCCCACAAATGCTGCCGCCATGAAGGAGAAATATAACATTAAATTTGGCAAAGAGACCATCCCCGAAGATAAAGATTTAATGAATCGCTTATTCCAAGCAGGTATGGATATGCTTGCCACTACAGGTATATTCAACTCCGACCTTGGCCGAGTGATTAAAATCACTGAGGATGAGATTAGAGAAGGTATCAAGAGAACTCCTAAAAAGATCGTACTAGGCGAATATCGCGATGCTGTAAGCTTCGAGCCTAGACGTGGTAATGCTTCTAGAAAACCAATCATTCAGGGTGGACCTACTGGAGCTCCAGTATCTGAAGAAGTATTTGTTCAAGTCATGCAGAGTTATGCTCAAGAAGCTGTTGTTGACACCTTAGTTAACGGTGTTATGGCAACTATTGAAGGGCATTCTGCAGCCACCAATACGCCT
>JAAYTA010000136.1 GCA_012518185.1 Methanobacteriota archaeon | reverse complement strand
TTTGCTTTATAAATTTAAACAATTACTAACTCCTTTCTATTAATCTCACTAGTCAAACCTCTACAAAAGAAAAATAACACCTCCCTTCCCTTTCTGTAGAAGTACCAGTGGCTTTTAAGTATCATCCTTGTTTCGGTATTCCCCAATCAGAGATGGCACGGAATGAATTCCTTCAGGTAGGGTTTTAATAAAGTAATATTCTGCACCAAAAAGGCCGTTGGCTGCCAGCTTGTCATCTACTTTGCCGTCACCCAACACTACTAAGTACGGCCGCCCCTGGGAAGTCTCATTGGCTATATTTTGTAAAGCTTCATCACAGTGGGGACACCACACGGCAAATATCAAGGCGGGTTTTTCACGCAAATCCAAACTTACATCTTGGCCATCTGGAGTGGATACATGGAGGTGATATGCCGCTGCTTCAGCAACGGGAAACGAAGTATACTTGAATTGATTTCCCACCGTCTGTGGGTTGGCTACAAATAAGGCCAGCATTATAACCGCCAATGCCTTTACCGGTCCAATACAGGCTATGGGAGGTTTTCGGAAAGGTAGAATCCAATATAATACGGCCAACAACATCCCCATAACTGCAAACTTCCAACAGATTGAGCATAGGTATCCAGAAACAACCCAGCTGTAACCAATTAACCCTGCGTGAAGTAAAGCTATTACTGCCAAAAAAATACCAACGACTTTGTTTCTTTTATAGCGCAGGCAAAGCAGACCTGCGATGGTATAAAACAAAGCCCCCCATAAATACCATGAGCGGCCTAATAATCCCGTGAATGTCGAGCATGCTTCAGACGTACAAAGCAGTTCCGGGTTTAAGTTCCAGAACAAAAGTGCTGCTACGGATAACAGTAAATAGATAAATCCCAAGTATCCCCCTCCCCCCCTAAATCCCGCAGGTTCCTGCGGGACAGACAATCTTAGCTGTGGCAGAACGAACAGGTGAAAGAGGTGTACGTCCCATTATTTTTTTGACAGATGTATTTATCACAGCGACACAGCCCGGCATATCCAAGGTATAGCTTATGGAACCCCCACCACCTGTAAAGATATTATTCGATGTCACACCAAATTTCTCAGGAAATCCTGATGCTGGTAGGGACATATCGGTAATCAATACTCCATCTGAAAAGGCATACTTATGTGCCTGCCGTGCCCCACTTGCGGAAAATGCGTTGTCACCATTATAAACCATAAGAGTAAAACTCGGTGCATCCTTCATTGCTGAGCCGTGTAGTGGTGTCAGGGTATCTTTGTCTAAACCGAGGTTTGCGGCAAGAGTTGTTTTGAAAGCTGTAAGAGCATTTGAAGTGTGTATTCTCGGTTTTCCGGAGGCTTGGCTGTCAGCTGTAACCATCATGGCCGCTGCTTTTACGGCCTGCTCTAACCCCCTTTGCACGTCTATATCTCCTTCGGTTACAGCCTGGGTTGTGTCCATACTCGAAACCCACGCAAACGTTAACAAAGATATAAAAACCAATAACCAAATAAGGGCATACCCTCGCTGATTATGGGTACACTCTCTCACTTAACATCGCTCCTCCCACAACTATCCGAAAGTCTTTATCAAGGGTGTTTCCCCGCACCAGTCGACCGGTTAATAGAGGTTGAGGTACTGGCTTACAGGATATTTTCAAAGTAACATTGCTTTCATTAATATCGTAAGGGTTTCGGAGAATTCTCGGATTTCCTTGTGATTCCCTCTGTGCTGTTATATTTGCCACCGGACAACTAAAGGTGCTGAAGTCTGTCTTAAGGGAATTTTCGTCTGATATCGACAACCTTCCCTCTATTTGCATACGCTGCAAGTACTTGTGCATTGTATGTTCCGCATACTGATGTTTTTTCTTTAAAATGTCATAATCTATGGCTCCAAACACCAAGAAAGTTAGGATAAGTATTGATACTAATAACTCTAAAACGGTTACACCGCGTTGATTTCTTAGAAGCCGCCAGAGAGAATGTCCTGCATGTTTCCTAGCCAACTGTTGTGTGTTGTTCCGAGTTGTGTCGTTAATGCCCCGCATACAGCTATCGCTATGGCTCCGATTAAAAAGAGAAGGATAAGATAACTTATCCCGGTGAAACCTTTTTGGCACCTTAAAGCGTTTTTTAACAGCTTCCTTATCCACACTAGAAATTTTCACCCCTTTCTCCCGCCGGTAGCAAGCTCAGGATACGGAATCCTCGGCGGTTAAAATAGCTTAAAAATGATAACTCCAAGCACACCCCCAAACACCCATATTGCACCAGGTACATGTGGAACATCCGGTTCGCCTCCACACAATGTACCGGCCTTTTGAAATGCTTGAAAATTGTTTTCTCCCTGTCTGGTTATCTGCCACGTTTTTAGTTCTGTGACCATATCTGTAAACATACAGACAGGATTCCAGTTTCTCATTTTTAACCTTACAACGAAGTTTAATATTACTCTTGTTGCCCATGCTGAAACAATATAAATACCGAAGTATTGTATTCCTACCCAAGGTCCTATCGCTATAGACAACTTTACATCCCCTCCACCCGGGGATGTAAAAATAAACGTCAGCAAGGCAATGCCAATTCCAATAGCTATTCCCTCTAATACCGCAGCAGGCCCACCGTAATTCAATGCAAATGCACTGCCCAGCAAAAACAGTAATCCAATAAGCCAGTTTTTAATAAGCCCTGTCGTTAAGTCGGTATATAATGCTATAGCCATTCCTGACAGTAGGATAATCTCCACAGCAACTTACCCCCTCATTCTATAGCGATAAACAACGCGGATCATCAGAGTAAGCCGGATCAGCACATTTGATCATCAATGCGTTTTTACCACCCAAACCCCGCATAGCGGCACTTATACCGTAGCCTACTAGCGCTGTTGCACCACCGATAAGTAGCGTATAACCTATTACCTCCGTAGTTGTAATTCCTCCCCTTTCGTCTTTCCAAAAACCTTTTAATGTTTTAAGCATTTCAATGCTCACCTCCTAAAAAACCAAGAGGGCACATTGATATGTGCCCTCTTGGTTGAATTTGCAGAGTAAACTATCCCGCTTTGCGAAAGGTATGGACTTTCCGACAGGAAAATTAATTTCCGGTAGCGCCGATAGCAATACCCGTTTTCTCGTCGACAGTCTCCGTATAACCATAAGTAGAGTCTCCGGCAATTTCACCACTCATGGCCTTCATATTTTCTACGGCATTGAATATATTCCCTGTTTTTCCACGAGCTAGACTGCTGTAACCAAATCCTACGAGTGCAACAGCGCCTCCTATCAGCAGCGTATAACCAATTACCTCCGTAGTTGTAATTCCTCCTCTTTCGTCTTTCCAAAAACCTTTTAATGTTTTAAGCACTTGTTTTTGTCCTCCTTTTTTAAATTTACATTGGTGCTTTCATGTTGGAAATCATCTGAATTGCCCTATATGCTATAGGACCCATGATGATTCCGAGCAGTGTTCCTACCGGCATTACAATGTAAGCCGCTGAATAAATGGGCTTACCCGCAACTCTCATTTCCGCGAGTGTTTCTCTTAGCTCATCTATTCGTGATGACTCTTCAGCTATCACACCCGCCACCTTGTCTGTTCCCACCTCCTCTATGTGCATTAGAATTGCTATAAGAACATCGGCTTCTGATAAGTCGATGTCATAGCCAAACTGTTCAATTGCCCGCATGGGGCCATTGCCCCAACGGAAGATACAATTCTCAAGCGCAGGTCGTAATTTTTCCACCAAAGGCAGACTCATTTGCATAGCTTGTCTCAC
>JAAYTA010000091.1 GCA_012518185.1 Methanobacteriota archaeon | reverse complement strand
TATGAGATATCTTGACGCCTGCTGCGATAGAGATAAGTAGGTGATCTGGGGTCAAAATAGGCTTAAGCTCAGTTAATACTGTAGCGATCGTATCAGGCTTGACTGCTAGGACAATTACGTTGGATTCCCTAGCTACGATAGTATTGTCGGGCACGGTTGCTATCTTCATTGTATTAGTTATATATTCACGCCTTTTTTCGACAATTTCGCTAGCTATGATCTCTGCAGGGGTAGCCTCTCCGGACTCGATCATGGCTCTCATTAGAGCCTCTGCCATATTGCCTGCACCTATGAATCCTATCTTTTTAGCCATATATTTTCACCAAGTTGAATGTGATAATTATTGGATGACGGCAGTAATACACATACTGATAAAGTTGTTGCCCTGCCCGCTTATGATATAAATAATCACGATCTATCTAGATATTTGATCACTTCGCGCATAAATGCAGGGAGGTCGTCGGGACATCTAGATGTTATAAGATTTCTATCCACTACTACTTCCTGATCTATGTATTTGGCTCCTGCATTTATCATATCATCTTTGAGCGAAGGCCAGCACGTAATTTTCTTTCCATCTATTATGTTCGCAGATGCCATTATCCATGGCCCGTGGCATAAGGACGCAACCATCTTTTCTTCCTGATTAATGTTTTTTACAAGCTGTGAAAATTCAGGATGTAGCCTCATTTTATCCGGAGCATATCCACCCGGTATTATGACGCCATCAAAAGTGTCAGCAACAGCATCTTTCACTGCTAGATCTACCTTAATAGTAGTCTGATGCTTCCCAGTATGTTTCTCTTTTTTTCCAGAACCTATTATCATTGGCTGATGTCCCGCCTCCTTTAATCTATAGTACGGGTACCAAAACTCTACATCTTCAAACAAGTCTTCAGTAAATACTGCGATTTTCATATCTATATCCTCATTCAGTATCATTTTCTGCCCTGAAGATAATAATCTTGCCCGCTAAAAGATCAAAAAAATAGCCTCATATTCTAACTATGCTGACTCATTATTCACTGGAATATAGTTCTTTTAAAACCTTAGAGAATAATTAAATCTAAGGTAGCCAGATAGTCTGGTAACTAATATTGAGATAACGTATTTATAGAGGCCTACTATTGTCTCAACAATGCTCTTGGACACCTATTTGCCAATAGCAATCTATATAGTGATTGCACTTGCGATTCCCGTCATCGCGTTCTGGCTCAATGATCTTTTCAGGCCAACTAAGCACACAGCGCTGAAGGGAGAGACATACGAATGTGGTGAGGCACCTATCGGAGAGGCACAAGTCCAATTCCACTTTCAATACTATATGTATGCTATCATTTTCGTAGTATTTGACGTCATAGCGGTATTCCTTTTAATTTGGGCCCTCAACTTTGATGCATTCGCCTCTGTATCATCTAAAATTATCATGTTAGCTTTCTTCGCCCTCATGCTGGTCGGAGCCTTCTATGCTTTAAGGAAGGAGGATAAGATATGGATTTGAGCTTACATCCCCAAGCGATCGCCATGAGTGCAAAGGAATTCATGGAGTGGTCTAAAGGGACAATTCAGGAACTTGCAAAGGCAACTGGTGTTACAAAAGTAGTAGATAAAGTAGCCCAGCCATTCATAAATTATGGTGTCAGGAACTCTATCTATCCGTTGCACTTTGGGATTGCGTGTTGTGCACTAGAAATGGCAGCTTGTTCAGGCCCTCGATTTGACAATGAGAGATTAGGAATGGTCTTCCGCTCGTCTCCTCGCCAATGCGATGTATTATTGGTGAATGGCTGGGTGTCCAAAAAACTACGACCATCTCTACGTCGTTTGTATGAAGAGATGCCCGAACCTAAATGGGTAATAGCCATGGGAGAATGTGCGATGACTGGAGGTCCCTGGTATGATTCATACAACGTAGTTCAGGGCGTAGATACATTCATTCCTGTAGATATCTACATCCCTGGTTGCCCGCCCCGTCCAGAGGCTATGATTGATGGTTTCTTGAAGCTGCATCAGAAGATTAAAGATTCCAAGATTGGTGGGTTCCTACAGGATTGAGGTGGAAATATGGAGGATATAGCCTATTCTGTACAGGAAGTCAAGGAAAAAATCGTACAAACTTTCTCTGACGTCATCTTTGACGATGATAAGATGGAGGTTAGGCGTCTTTACATGACTGCTGATCGTTCGATTTTATTTGAGTTATGTAAATTTATGAAGAATGATCTAGGGTTCTGTCACTGTAGTCTTGTAAGTGGCGTAGATAGATGTGATAGGTTCCAGACGGTATATCACATAACCTCATATGCTAGTAATATTACTGCTGAAATAGTAGTCGATTTACCTCACGACGAACCTGAAGTCGATTCCATTACTCCATTGTGGGGAGGAGCTAACTGGCATGAGAGGGAGACCTTTGACATGTTTGGCATTATTTTCAAGAATCATCCGAATTTAAAGAGACTTCTACTTCCAGAGGATTACAAATTCTTCCCAATGAGGAAGGATTGCCCTGAAGGAGGGCGCTAATATGGCAGAGATGTGGATCAACATGGGTCCTCAACATCCCATGACGCATGGGTTATGGAATATGAGGATCAAGGTCGATGGTGAAACAATCACGGATGCTGAACCGGTTATTGGCTATTTGCACCGTGGATGGGAAAAAATGGTCGAGAATCGTCTCTATCCTCAGATCATTCCCATGGCCGATAGACTTTGCTATGGATCTGCTTTCACCTGGAGTCATGTTTACTGCATGGCTGTGGAAAAACTCATGGATATTGAGGTACCCGAGAGAGCTCAATATATCCGGGCTATGTCTGATGAGCTCCAGAGAATTGGGAATCACCTAATGTGGCTCGCCGCCATTGGTACGGATTTGGGAAACCTCACAATGTTCCTATACGCTACTCGTGACAGGGAGATGTTCTTAGACTTGTTCACATCCCTAACGGGAGCCAGGATGACTTACAACTATTGTCGTGTTGGTGGCGTACGAAATGATTCTCCACCTAATTGGACAAGAGATCTGGTGAGAACTCTTGATTATTTTGAGAAGCGACTCAAAGAATATGATATGCTAGTCGATCAGAGCAAACTCTTCCGCATGAGGATGGAAGGCCTTGGATATATGTCTGCTAAAGACTGTATTAATGCAGGAATAACTGGCCCTGTCCTAAGAGCAAGTGGAGTTAAGCAAGATCTTCGCCATAACGATCCTTATGAGATTTATGAAGAACTCGATTGGAATATCTGCACTCACGATGATTGTGACACGTGGGCTCGTTATCGGGTCCGCATGATGGAGATGCAGGAATCTGTTAACATAGTCAGGGACATATTGAAGAAGATGCCCGAATCAGGCCCCATTCGTGTAAAGCCTCCTCGCGCGGCTCCTGTTGGAACAGCGATGGCGAGAATGGAGGATCCGAGAGGGGAGAGTCTTATGTACTTGGTAGGAGACGGGACGGATAAGCCATACCGTCTCTCAGTAAGGAGTCCCTTATACGTGATAATATCTGCAAGTCCTCAACTCTTAAAAGGTTACAGAATAGCTGACGTTCCTTCGATCCTGGGAATGCTAGATGTTTGCGTGGGCGAGATGGATCGGTGATCAATCATGTATCTGGATCTTTGGAATTTAGTGGGCGGCCTGATCCATTGGCTGATGGTGGATGTCATCGGGGAGATCCTGAATTGGCTCCATTTATATGGTCTAGCTGATTGGTTAGGAAGCTCAGGCGTATTGCATATTCTCACTATCATAGTAGTGGGATTGATAATATTAGTCGTAGGCATGCTTGTATCGATCACCCTAATATGGCAAGATCGTAAGATGCTGGGGCGATTCATGGATCGTGTCGGTACTCAAGTGGGACCGTTTGGATTATTCCAGAACTTTGCTGATGCATTAAAGGTTCTAGTGAAGGAATATATCATACCAGATGCTGCGGATCGCTTAATCTATCCACTGGCCCCTATCCTAATCATAGGCTTATCTATGGCCATGTTTGTGACCATACCATATAGCCAAGGATTCTACATGTCTAACTCTGACCTCAGTGTCATTCTTACATTGGCTATACTTGCCGTAGTACCCTTTGCTGTGTTAATGGGCGGATGGGCATCAAATAACAAGTATACTCTCATTGGCGGAATGCGCGCAGCTGCACAAACATGTGCTTATGAGGTACCATTGTTGCTATCAGTTGCCAGCGTAGTCGTTCTTACAGGCAGCATGAATTTTATGGATATAGTGGCCTTCCAGTATGAAAATACCTGGCTAGTAATCCCACTGATTATCGGTTTCATAGTATTCTTAGTATCCATAATTGCAGAAGTTGAGAGAGTACCATTCGATCTTCCAGAAGCTGAAGCTGAATTGGTAGAGGGATGGCAAACTGAGTACGGTGGCATGCGTTTCGGACTGATAATGATGTCCCAGTATGCCAGATCTTTCGTAGGAGCTTCTCTAATTGTTCTCCTATTCTTCGGTGGATGGCATGGACCTTTCGCTGACTATATTCCCGCAGGAATATGGTTTGTAGTCAAGGTATTCTTAGTGTTCATATTATTTGTCTGGGCATGGGCTGCCTTCCCTCGTATAAGGACTGATCAGATCCTTGATCTCTGTTGGAAGAGATTACTTCCATTAGCAGCGATCAACCTCTTCATCGCAGTATTCTTTAAGACGATGGGGTGGTTCTAATGACTGACAAGCAAATATCTAGAAAAGAAAAGCAGCTTGGCCTCACTGGATTCATTTTCAAGCCGATGTATATCACCATGAAGCAGTTCATTAAGGCTGTGGTGAATCGCCCTCAGACCATTTTGTACCCCTGGGAAAAAATGGCTACGCCTGATGCATTCAGGGGGCGTCCCGGATTGATATTTGATAAATGTATAGGGTGCGGTATCTGCATGCGCATATGCCCTACTCGATGCATAGATCTAGTAGAGGTCGACGATCTGAAAAAAGCAGAAGGGGAAGAGCCTAAAAAAGTCAAACGTCCGCGCGTTAACTTAGGGAGGTGTCTAATGTGCGGATATTGTGCAGAATATTGTCCCACTGATGCTATGATTGTAACTCCCGATTATGAGTTGGCAACCTTCTCTCGAGAAGAGGCGATATATGATCCATATATGCTTCAACATGACTGGAAGCCTGGATATGAAGTGCACATCAAAGAGGTATTACCTTCTGAGGTGAATAAAGTATTCGAGCCTCGCTTACGGATTGAACATAAAGATATCCCAGTCCTGGACGATGAGAAATGTATCAGCTGCACGAGGTGTGCTAAAGATTGCCCTGTAGATGCTGTTACAATGGTAGAAGTCGGAGTCAATGAAAGAGGCAGACCTATCAGGAAACCCGTCTTCGACGCTGAGAAGTGCATCTCCTGTGATACATGCGTAGAAGTTTGTCCCAAAGATGCTCTGACAATGAAGGAGGCGTTATAATGGCCATTACTTGGTCTATAGATTGGGATGTAGTAGTCTTCCTTATTTTGGCAGCGATCATGATAATCGGCGCGATCGCAGTCATCTGGAGTAAGGAAATCGTACGAAGCGTAATGTGGTTGACACTGGTGTTCGTAGGTGTGGGCGCTATCTACATTCTACTCGGTTCTGAATATTTAGGAATAATACAGATCTTAGTCTATGTAGGGGCAGTATCAGTGTTGATGTTGTTCGGAATTATGCTCACTAGGCGCCGTCTGCTTGGGGGTGATCGCTCTGAATAAGCGCAATGTAGCTATTGGTCTGACGACTGTGCTATTCCTTGCAGTGGCACTTGGCTCTATATTAATGACAGAATGGTCTGCTGGAGCTCCAGCCGATATTAACAATATCGAATTGGGTACAACTCTATTCGATACATATGCTATAGCTGTATTGATGGTAGGCTTCGTACTGTTCGTATCTCTTCTTGGAGGAGTATTCATCGCTCAAGAGGAGGATGAACAATGATACCCATAGAATATTTCCTTGCCCTTTCGGGTATCCTCTTCATCATCGGAGTACTGGGTGTTCTATCCAAACGAAACGCCATAGTGGTTCTAATGAGCATTGAGTTGATACTGAATGCAGCTAACATCAATTTCGTGACATTCTCTGCGTATTATGGCGGATTGAATGGGGTAGTCTTTGCCCTAATTGCAATAGCTATAGCTGCAGCTGAAGTTGCAATTGGTCTGGCCATTATAATGAATCTGTACAAGACCAGGGACACCGTCAGTCTTGACGAAGTTAATCTGCTAAGGTGGTAAAAATGACGTTCGCAGAATATGCCTGGCTAATCCCAATATTGCCCCTGATCGCATTTGTGATAATAGGCTTATTGGGCAATAGGCTTTTCAAGAAATGGGACGGCGGCGCCCCGATAGCCATCGGAATGGCAGCCATATCTCTCATCCTTTCACTCATAGTTGCTTATGAAGCATTAACGGGAGATGGGACGCCGTTCGTACAGTCCTTAGAATGGGTAGTAGTACAAGGAGGAGACTTTGCTTTCACTTTCAATATGGGCATCTATATCGATAATTTGACTGCACTGATGCTCATAGTTGTTTCCATAGTGTCGACACTTGTCGTCATCTATTCCTTAGGTTACATGGGTGAAGAAGGAGGCAGGAAACGGCGCTATTACGCAGTAATATCTCTATTCATAAGTGTGATGTTAGGTTTGGTATTGGCCTCTAATTTCCTTCAGATGTTTATCTTCTGGGAGTTAGTTGGTCTGTGCTCTTACCTGCTCATCGGCTTCTGGAACACCCGGCCTTCGGCAGCTTCAGCAGCCAAGAAAGCCTTCTTAGTTACCAGAATCGGCGACATCATGTTTATGGCGGGGCTATTCATATTATTCGTTGGATTCAAGGGAAACCTCGACTTCGACTACATATTCAATAACTTAGACAGCTTCGTTGGAGGAGACTCCCTACTAACACTCAGCACTCTAATGCTATTCGGTGGAGCTGTTGGAAAATCGGCACAGTTCCCTCTACATGACTGGCTTCCAGACGCTATGGAGGGACCGACGACTGTTTCAGCACTAATTCATGCTGCTACTATGGTTAAGGCAGGAGTTTACCTGGTTGCTAGATCTTATCCGATTATGGTGAAAACTCCTGACACTCTGATGGTTGTAGCCATAATAGGTGGATTCACTGCACTGTTCGCAGCCACTATGGCTCTTAATAATACAAATATTAAGAGAGTACTGGCATATTCGACCATCAGTCAACTAGGATACATGTTCCTTGCATTAGGTGCAGGTGGCTATATCTTCACCAAGACATTAGATCCAAATGTTGGATACATGTCAGGTGCGTTCCATCTGATGAATCATGCATTCTTCAAGGCATTACTGTTCCTATCTGCTGGTGCAGTCATCCATGCCGCGCACACTGAAGATATGCGATTAATGGGCGGTCTATCAAAGAAGATGAAGATAACTTCTCTTGTGATGCTGATAGGCTGTTTATCGATTGCAGGTATCCCTCCATTCAGTGGATTCTGGTCGAAAGACTTGATTCTAGCAGCAGTTTATGAGGGCGTAAGTATCAGTCCAATATTTACCGTCCTATATGCCATGGGTCTTGTGACTGCATTCCTGACTGCATTCTATATGTTCAGGCTATGGTTCATGACATTCTCTGGAACTCCCAGGGATAAAAAGATCCATGATCATGCACATGAGGCTCCAGCATCCATGTGGGTCCCACTTGCGATCTTAGCACTTTTCGCATTTGGATCTGGGTTTGCCTACTTGTTTGGACTCAACACGGCCATTGTACCATATGGCGTATTCTCAATGGAGTATGCTTCAGCAGGAACATTGTTGGTAAACATGTTCACTGACTCACTGACATATGCGTCAATCATAGTAGCAATAATTGGTATTGCACTGGCCTATCTAATGTATGAAAAGAAGACGATCGATCCTGCCCGGTTCACCTCTGGAGCAGTTGGAGGAACGCTCTCTAACATCCTTCTGGCGCGCTATGGCTTCACTAAAGCTTACGACTGGTTTGGTCTAAGAATAGTTTATGGCGTAGCCAAAGTAGTGGACTTTATCGACCGTAAGATTATAGATGGACTAATAAACGGAATCAGTGCTGGCCTGATTAGAAGCGGAAGCTTCCTACGCCGGGCTCAGACCGGATTCGTCCAGTCTTATGCAGCCGTCGTCGTGGCGGGGGTATCGCTGATAGTAATCCTCCTCTTCCTGATGGGAGGCGTGATCTAATATGTTTGAGAATATACCAATACTCTCGCTACTAATCCTCTTCCCTCTGGTGGGAGCCATTGCAGTGTTTATGATGGGAAGATCGCCCAAGGCCTCCAAATACACGGCCCTGATCTTCTCAGCTATACCTCTGGCTCTCTCGATATTAGTACTGACTCAGTTCAGTCTAAATACGGGGGCCGAAGAATATCTCGGCAACTTTCAGTTCGTTGAGAAGTATCAATGGATTAGCTTCCTTGGCATAGATTATCATCTCGGAATAGACGGTATCAGCATTACTATGGTGCTGTTAAGCACTCTATTAGTGTTCCTTGCCGTCATATTCTCTTGGAATGTCGAGGATCGCTTGCACCAGTATATGGGTCTGTTACTAGTGCTAGAAGTAGGCATCCTGGGTGTATTTATGTCCCTGGACTACTTCGTATTCTACATCTTTTGGGAAGTAGTACTGATACCGATGTATTTCCTCATAGCAATATGGGGCGGCAGTAACAGAGCATATGCATCGATAAAATTCTTCATCTACACTCATGTAGCATCTCTAGCTATGTTACTAGGCATATTTGCCCTATTCTTCACTACTGCTCCTGAGCTACAGGCTCAAGGTCTGATCGCTACAGATGCGATTGGTACCTTTGATATGCTATTGATATCAGAAGTAGCAGGCAATCTAGGAACTGCGCTTCAGTTTGCCATATTTGGAGCCCTGTTCTTCGGATTCATTGTGAAGATGCCGATGGTACCATTCCATACCTGGCTGCCCGATGCGCACGTCCAGGCACCAACTGCTGGTTCGGTTCTTCTAGCTGGTTTACTCCTAAAGATGGGCTCTTATGGTATCATAAGAATATGCTTACCAACACTACCTGATGCAGCAGTGGATTTCCAAATCATCATGGTAATCATAGGTGTAGTTTCTATGATCTATGGTGCTCTTGCATCTCTCGCTCAGACAGATCTGAAAAAGATGGTAGCATACTCGTCCATCTCTCATATGGGCATAGTTATGCTCGGTATCGCAACCCTGACTGAGTTAGGAATTGCAGCTGCAGTGTTCCAAATGTTCGCACATGGTCTGATAACTGCCGTTCTCTTTATGGTATGCGGCATGTTCCAGTATGGTGTAGGAACCAGAGAGATACCCTTGCTTGGAGGATTAGCTCCTAAGATTCCCATAATCTCGACTGTGATGATGATGGGATTCATGGCATCTCTCGGGCTACCAGGTATGGTAGGATTCTTGGCAGAATTCATGGTGTTTACATCAACGTTCGATACCTGGGGATTATGGGTGTTTGTGCCTGTAGCATCAGTTGCGCTGACTGCAGCATACTATCTATGGGCGATGCAGAGAAGTATCTTCGGTGATCTTACCGATAGAGTAAATCTAAGTCGTCTACGTGATGCCTACTGGTTTGAGACTATACCTTTAGTAGTATTGCTTGGTCTAATCATACTCTTCGGTATCTGGCCAGCCTATGTGCTGGACCTGATCACTCCTACGATACCGTTGGTCTTTAGCGGGGTGATCTGATAATGATAGAATATGGAGCAATCTATCCAGAATTAATCTTAATCTTGTTCGCAGTGGCGATTCCTGCCCTGCACATGGCTATAAAGTCTAGCAGGACTCTTGCCAGCATATCGCTGGTGAGTATAATCGCATCCGCCGGGATGGTAATCTACTACATGTTAGATGGCTATCCAGTCATTATAGGCGATCCTGCATCTCCACTGATCGTCTTTGATGCATTGGCAGCAGTATTCTCTCTCGTATTCCTGGGCGTGGCCTTGGTAGTCGTTCTGGCTTCTGCCAGATATGTGGAGAGTGATCGGCATCTTGCTGAATACTATACTCTGACCTTGATGGCAACTGCAGGAATGATGCTAGTAGCGTCTGCTCAAGATCTACTAATAATTTATGTAGGTATCGAGATAGCATCTATGGCCACCTATGCCTTGGTTGCATTCCGTAAGAAGGATAAGAGAGGAGCTGAGGCAGCTGTAAAGTATGTAATCATTGGCGGTCTATCATCTGCTCTAGCTCTATATGGCATATCACTACTGTATGGAGTTGCTGGCACAAGCAGTCTTATTGGAATAAATGAGGCACTAGCTGCCCAAGGTGTTGACTTAGCAACTCTCATGGCTCTCGGCCTACTCCTTGCAGGATTTGGTTTCAAAATTGCCATAGCACCATTCCATATGTGGGCTCCCGATGTATATGAAGGAGCGCCCACTCCCATATCGGCATTCCTTGCTGCTGGGTCCAAGAAGATGGGCGTAGTAGTATTATTCAAAGTCTTCTTGGTTGGTTTAATAGCTATCAAAGCAGACTGGGACATAGTAGTAGGTATAGTCGCCATACTGACTATGACCATAGGCAACGTAGTCGCACTTTCACAGACCAATATGAAGCGAATGTTGGCTTATTCATCGATCGCTCAGGCAGGGTACATGCTGATGGCGATCCCTCTTGCTACTGTAGCGGGAATGGGAGACTTTGCCACAGGTGCAGGTATATTCCACGTTATAACTCACGCCTTCATGAAGAGCGGAGCATTCATTGTGGTAGCTGCTCTGGCATATGTGGCAATAGGTGAATCGATTGCTGACTACAAAGGATTGGCTAAAAGAGCACCGCTTATAGCGTTCTCCATGGCCGTATTCATGTTTGCGTTAGCAGGAATACCTCCGCTATCTGGATTCATGAGTAAGGTTGTGTTAATTTCAGCCTCTATAGAAGCCGCTGAAGTTACTCAATGGATGCTATGGCTCGGCGTAGCTCTAGTACTTAATTCTGCTCTATCTCTGTACTATTACATACGCGTCATCAAATACATGTATGTAGACGAGGGAGATAGTAAAGACAGGATCAAAGTGCCTGCGACATTGGCTGCAGCTATAGTCATCTGTCTAGTAGCTACAGTCGCTTTGGGCTTCCTATGGGATCCTGTACTGGAATTCTGCGTCGAAGCGGCTGGAACTTTGTTCTAGACGCTGCCCTAAACCCTTTTCTTCCAACTCTTTAAGGCACCGAGGGCGGATATCGTCCCAACGACCTCATTATTTTTTACCACTAATACTCTGCCTGTTCCCCAGCTCTGAAGTACTTTTAGAACGTCTAATGACTCCTCATCATGATCCACTCTAGTACATGGTCGATTGCCACTGATCCTGCATAGGGATGCAAAGTCCTTAGCCAAATTATTTTCAAGATCTACTCCCTGTGTGACCATCGTGACCATATCTTCAGTAGTCATAAGTCCAATAATATCTTCTCCATCGACAACCATAACGACTGAAGAATCGTTCTCGATCATAGTATCGAGAGCATCTGCGAGATTAGAATCTCCAGATACTTTAGCAATATTAGTTTCAATATTCTCTTCGATAGTATTTTTCATCTTTAGCCCTGCCTGAGTTTGCACATAGTATGTTTCTTAACGCGATAGACAAATACTTTACCAAAGGTATCAAAATATTATAGCCAGCAATGGTTAAGTACGGCATTAGTATTAGGTCGCTACATGCCCTTGAGCTGGGACCAGCCTATAATGGAAGAACTCCGTATGGTCGAAGAAGAGATCATACGTAATACGCGATCCGATGAGCCACTACTCACTGAGATCGCAATGCACGCGGTCAGCTCCGGTGGTAAGCGGATGAGACCTGGTATAGCTCTGCTATCTTTCAAAGCAGTGGGCGGCACCGACCTACAGAAGACTGTAATGGTAGCAGCGGCCTTTGAGCTCATCCATAGCGCTACCCTGGTCCATGACGATATTAATGATGGTGCACACACTCGAAGAGGTACTATTGCTGCCTATCGCAAATATGGTACTCAGCGGGCACTTATAGCGGGTGATTTTCTCTTTGTGAGAGGATTTAGGCTTGGCGGTCTAATCCAGTCGGAGGATGTAGTAGAAATGGTCGCTGAGGCCTGCTCTCAAATGGCTGAAAGTGAAATGCTTCAGACCGTTGTAGAGCATGATGTAGCTCTACCCTTTGAGACCTACATCCGCATAATCACTGGGAAAACCGCAAAGCCCATCGAAGCTTCTGCTCAGGTTGGAACCTATCTTGGTGGAGGAACCCTGGATCAGATAGCAGGGATGAGTTCTTTTGGCTTAAACATAGGTCTAGCGTTCCAGATCGTGGATGACATTCTAGATATTAGTGGCAAAGAGAAAGATATCGGTAAGAAAAGGGGTATGGATATATTTGATGGTAAGGCTAATCTTCCTCTCCTAATTGCAATGCAAGATCATTATCCTAACTCGGATCGTTTAAGGAAGATCTATGAAAAAGACGAAAAAACTGAAGAGGAAGTAGAAGAAGCTATCACTATCGTAAAATCCACTGATGCCTTAGAAGTTGCAATGAATCATGCTAGAGATCTCCAACATAAATCACTAAAAGGTCTTGAAACACTTCCGGAAAGCGAATTCAAAGATGCCCTACGACTATTGGCCGATACTGTACTTATGAGGGATCGATGAGCGATTACGATATTGTCATAGTGGGTGGAGGACCAGCAGGCTCTACTACTGCGGAATATGCTGCATTGAGTGGAGCAAGTGTTCTTGTACTAGATCGTAGGAAAACTATAGGCGAACCTGTACAGTGTGGAGAGTTTATACCTGATAGCTCTGAGATGAAAGTTACCTTTCCATTGGTGCCGGATGTAGATGAACTATTCCATGTGCCGGATGAATTGATATTGAGGCGAATGGATACTTTTAGAATGATCGCACCGAGCGGTCGATATTGGGATGTGAAATTCTCTGGATATACAACAGATAGGGCACAATTTGATAAACATCTCTCGACAAAAGCTGAAAAAGCAGGTGCAGAAGTCAGGACATCCACACGAGTTATTGGAATAGATAGCACTGATGTAATAACAGAAAACGATCGGATTAGTGCCAAGGTTATTGTTGGCGCTGATGGACCACTATCTACCGTCGCAAGTTCCCTGGGATTCCCACGTAATGTTGATATGTATCCAGCTGTGACCTGCCAGGCAGAAGGAGACTTTCCTCCCATAATGGAAATGCATTTCGGCGATATTGCTCCTGGAGCATATGCATGGGTATTGCCTAAAGATAAGGGAGCTAATGTTGGAGTAGGATTTTCACCTAAATTATCTGATGGCAAATTAGGTGAGTATCTGGATACATTTAAGAGAAATAGAGGTCTCAACGTAACTACTCGTATGGCGGGAAAATTCGTACCATCTAATGGGCCGATTACTAAGACTGTCTTGGATAATGCTCTCTTGGTAGGTGACTCTGCGGGTCATGTGATGGCCGTTAATGGTGGAGGAGTTCCCATTGCTATGATGTGTGGAAGAATCGCAGGGAGAATAGCAGCTTCTCATGCATTAAATGGAACTCCATTAAAAGATTATGAGATGGAATGGAGACGTCAGCTAGCGAAACCATTGCAAACTGCAGTCAACACCAAACGCCTTGCTACATTATTTATGAATACATCTAGACGTACTGAGTGGGCAATGAAATTCGTTGGAGCTAGACGTATGGGTAAAATGATACGTCTGCGCCCTGTCTTCCCCTGAAATATCGTTTCATATATGCTTAGATCGGATAGAGCGAAGCGCACTGCCACATATGGGACAATCATCCATATTCTCATTGAATATCCGACCACAGCCACGACAGCGATATTTCCAGGTAAATATTTCCTTAATACCTTTCGTCCCTATCGACTTATATTCTAATCCAAGCACTTTAGCTAGATTCTGAATAGAATAATCATCAGTTAATATCATTCCTTTAACATCAATAGCAATGGCCAATATTTCCATATCTACAGGAGATAGACGAGCATCATCTCCAGTTTTACTTGCTGCTAT
>JAAYTA010000090.1 GCA_012518185.1 Methanobacteriota archaeon | reverse complement strand
AGATAATAACTTGTCCGGCACGACTTCTTCCTGTACGTCCGCGTCGCTGTATGCTCCTAATCTCAGATGGTACTGGTTCATAGAATATGACCAAGTCAGTATTTGCTACGTCTAAACCTTCCTCTCCAATACAAGTAGCAACGATCACACTGATTGATCCATTTCTTAGTCGCTCTAACACTTCTACCTGTTCATCCTGACTCTGACCCTGATCTCTACCTCTATTAGTTTGACCAACCAGTCTATCCACTCCAATGCCAGGTATGGATGATATGAGTTCCACTACTGCATCACAGGAATCGCGATAATTTGTGAATATGATTACTTTTGATGATGGATCCTTTAGTAACTGATTCCTGACTAATCTATCAATGACTTTCATTTTAGGATGCTCATCAGCATTCTCTAACAATTTCTCGATATCATATAGTTCAGTGGATTTCGCTAATTGTTTTGATGCACGAGATCCGCCTTTGCTTTCTCCTTCCTGCTTCAATTTTTCTATGTATTTATTGAGGGCAAACGTACTCTGACGCCCAGCCAATTCAATTGCATGAGCCACCTTCATAGCGGCAGCGTTAGCACTCATGGCTCTGAATAAATAACCACTAGCTCCACGCTTAAATCTTGATTGTATATTCTTCTCCACTTGCAATAAGTAAGGTATGGTAGCTGGATGGCCCGACTTCATAAATCGCATCTTTACCAAGAAATTAATACTAGAATTTTGCAGACGCTGTAATAAATCTTGCACTTCGAGCATGTATTCCGGCGGTTCGACTTCGATCACCTCAATATCCATATCATGTATATGAGGTACCACATCTTCATCGTCATCATTTCTCCACTCCAGACTCTCAATTCCAAGATTGTTACATACTGTGATTATCCGTTCCCTAGTGGCACCTGGCGATGCAGTCATGCCGAGCACTAGCGCATTATGTTCATGCTTTGCCACATTCACATATGCATAATTCCCCACTGCTCTGTGTGCTTCATCATATATTATGAGCGACACTTTCTCCAGATCAATATATGCATTCTCAAGATCATTTGCAATTGATTGAGGCGTAGCAACGAGCACGTCACTCTGACTCCAGATATCTTTCCGCTTTGATGGAAGTCTATCGCCAGTTAAGATTCCAACTGGTGCTCCGATAAGATGTTCATTGAAGTATGATGCAATCTGTGCTACTAATGGCTTAGTTGGTGCGAGAAAAAGCACTTTTCCTCCTTTAGTATGCAATATTTCAGCTGCAACTCGAAGCGCTATTACCGTTTTTCCAAGGCCTGTTGGTAATACAAGAAGAGTAGGATCTTTGAGACATGAATTAGCCAGAGCTATTTGATAATCTCGCTCTACAATACTCCTAGGCTTTATCAAAGCATGCTCAACATACATGCTATTTCCTAAGGAAATAACTACTAGAACGTTTGCCTAGGATGAGTGAAAATCGCCCGGTTTAGATCATGACATATGATCTAGTTGATCATACTACTCAGAGGCGCTTAATCGCATCTAGGAATTAAAATAGAGCCAGAGCACCCAGTACGACGATGGGTATGATAATGACTGCTAGGACGAGTATGACGTCTCTCTTCTTCATGGGCGGTGAATTTCGATTTGACTATTAATAGATGTGTACAGATGAATTGTCCTATTGAGCCTTTTTTTGTATAGTGTGTTTTTCTTCATCATTGACGCCTATCTCTAGATCAATTCCCCACTCTTCAATGAATGCATCAAGCCACCAGAAAATATCATGCTCAACGACCAATTCTCGCAAAGGCTGCATGATCCTGTTCTTTTCCTCGATGGACATCGATAATGCCCTCTCTAAAGCATTAGCCATGCTATCAATATCATATGGATTAACGATTATTGCAGTATCCATCTCTTCACTGGCACCGGCAAATTCACTCAGTATGAGTATGCCATTATCATTCACTGAAACATACTCTTTTGCTACTAGGTTCATACCATCAATGATTGGAGTGACCATAGCAACATCAGCTATTCGATATAGCATTAAAATTTCATCACTTGGAATTTGTCTATTTATGTATATGATAGGTGTCCACTGTGGACGTTGAAACTTTCCATTTACGCGGCCTACTGTTTCCTCAATCTGCCGCTTCATCTCCTTATATTCATTTATTGACGACCGCGTTGGTGATGCTACTTGTATGAATGATAGTTTTCCTAAATACTTAGGATGACTCTCAAGAAACTTTTCAAAAGCAAGCAAGCGGTTTAAGATGCCTTTTGTATAATCTAAACGATCGACGCCTAGAATTATTTGTTTTACTCCCATCTTATTACGAAGTTTATTGGCACGACGCTTTATACTCTCTCGAGAACCCATATCACGATACTCTGCGTTATCGATCCCTATAGGAAATGCCCTTACTCTGGTGACTCTCCCTTTATATCTGATGGCGGAATGGCTGACTTGCGCATCTGGGAATTCTTTCCTAACACTTCCTAAGAAATTAGCTACATAAGAGGATGTATGGAATCCAAGTAGATCTGCTCCCATCAATCCTTCTAATATTTCCCTTCGCCATGGGATGCAAGAAAATGTTTCCCATGGTGGGAAGGGGATATGCCAGAATAATGCTATATCATTATCCGGTAGCTCCTTTCTAAGAGCTGCTGGCATTAGCGAAAAATGAATGTCATGTATCCAGATATGATCTTCAGGATTGGTCTCTTCAAGAGTGGCTTCAGTGAAACGCTGATTTACTTCCCTATATGTCTCCCAATATTCTGAAAGGTATCGTGCCTTTTCTTGGAATAAGTGGCATACGGGCCATATAACCCGATTAGCGAATCCGAAATAATACTCACTAACTTCCTTGGGACTGAGCCATATTCTCCTCAGAGTATACCGCGGGTCATCTTCTGGAACAAGTAATCTTCCCTTTTCATCAACCATCTCAGCATCAGCACTTCCACTTCCCCATGCGATCCAAACTCCTCTGGTTTTTTGCATCACTGGATCTAGAGCAGCTACCAGGCCACCGATTGGCATCTTGCATCGTATACCGCTCTTATTCCATTCGTGGATGTACGGTTCCCGGTTCGATACCACTATGAGTCGTCCAGGTGTCATCATCCCAGCATATTTCTTAGTTTAACGCCTGGTATTTAATCTAACAGTTATAGTATATGCATACAACCTGACATATTACGCTACGGTTTATCTCATGATTATCTATTCCTCGAATGGTCAAGTTCTAATAGATGCTGAGTATAGGGTCGTCATATAGATGATAGCCCTCGCACACTTATTGGTCGCGCTGGTGATATGCAAATTCTTCAACCTAGATCGTACAGAATCTTTCGCCGTATTATTGTTTGGTGTATTCATCGATTTAGATCACACATTCGCGATGATAGATTTCATCCGCATACAGGGATTTAGTGGAGCCCTTGATTATCAAGCAGCCATGGCTTCTGATTTAGAGTGGAAATCATTGCTACATAATCCAGTTGCTATTGCCATTATAGGACCTGCTTCTGCTGGGTTTCGAATGTGCCTACCTGCCTTTGCATGGGGACTTCATCTTATCATGGACTGGGTTCAGATTGAGTATCTAGGCGTACTTTCAATGACTGAAATTGTATTAATGGTTGCATTAGTCGTAATACTCATCTCTTTAGAAAAACGAGATCTTGAATCGAAGGGTCTGACACATACTTATCTGGAAGCATCTATAAGTTTATTGCATCAGGGAGGCGAGGAACTAGTACGTCTATTCAGACCATTCAGAGCGTCTCAAGAATCTCGAGATATTTATCCATAAATGAGTCAGTTCTGAGTTGCCCTCCTGCGTCACGAGTCCTATGACCTTGCTCAAGTGTCTTTTCTATCGACACTTCTAACATGGATGCTTTTTCATTCATGCCCAGATGCCGAAGCATCATAGCAGCCGATAATATCGTAGCTGTTGGATTAGCAATGCCTTTTCCTGCAATATCGGGAGCTGATCCATGCGTCGGCTCAAATATTGCAAGCTTATCGCCCATATTAACAGTAGGAGTGAACCCTAGACCGCCTACTAAAGCAGAAGCTTCATCAGATAGTATGTCTCCATATAGATTAAGAGTAACTATCACGTCCAGATCTTTTGGCTTAGTGATAAGGGCTGCTGCTGCAGCATCCACAAGCATATCTTCTCTCTCCAAACGTGCTCCCTCCGTACGCTCTTGAAAGATCCTTCGGAACAAGCCATCAGAACGTCTGAGTACATTGGACTTATGAACACATGTTAACTTTTTCCGACCTTGTCTATGGCATAACTCAACTGCATAATCTATAAGGCGCCTGCATGCATTCTCAGTTACCAATCTTTCAGTAATTACGCCCCCGACTACGTCATGTTCAACGCCTGTATACATCCCTTCAGTATTTTCTCTGATGATAATTAAATCTAGATCAACTAATCCTAAGTCACTACACAATCTTTTAACTGGTCGGACATTAGCATATAGGTCGAATTT
>JAAYTA010000089.1 GCA_012518185.1 Methanobacteriota archaeon | reverse complement strand
CCTGGATGACGATCAACTGCAACTATATTTTCCATGCCATTAATGTTGCACACTAGTGCCATACATTGCCCAATAGATCCTAGGCCTTGGATGACAACTGTTTGAGAGGTATCTACACCATCTCCGGCAGCGGCCCCACTACTCCCACTGCCATGAGCACGTTTGAATGAGCGTGTAGCTACAGCTATTGGCTCTATGCATACGAGTTCTCGACTTTCAAGCTCAGAAGGGAGCTTGAATATCGGAATATGATTTTCAACATATACATGCTCAGCAAATGCGCCCCAAAAGTGAGGAGCCTCATCTGCACTACGTCGATATACTCCTATAACCTCCTGCTGAGAGCATAAATTATTACGTCCGGGAACGTTATTGAGATACCAGCAGCGCCCCTTAGTCCCATTAGATGTTGCAATTAGATCACCTTCTTTCAGCTCCTGACCAATATAGTCAGTTACAACTCCATCGCCCAATTCCCTAATTGTGCCAAACCATTCATGGCCTAGCATCATAGGCATAGGTAGGTCTTGCCCACCATAGATAATATCGATATCAGTACCACATATGGCGCATATTTTTACGTCGGCAACCACGTCTCCCTTACCTGCAGACGGTGTAGGATAACTCCTCATCTCTAAATTAGTGATAGAACCTTGACCAGTGAGTACCATTGCATTTGCCATAATTTATCATAATAACTAAGGCAGCGTTGACTTGATAAGAAAAACCCGTCATATGGACAATTTTATGACAGGTCTTCGCCAAAGTAACAGCGTTTTTAATCATTACATAACCTTAATGGAAGGCTACAAAGGTGAAAATGACCCTTAATGAAAAATACTTGATGCCGAATAACGTATCAATGGACGGTATCGAAGATACCGGGCTGAGAGGGGTCAGAGCTGCAACCTCTCGAATCAGCTTGGTCGATGGAGAGGCAGGAAGACTGATCTATCGCGGATATGCGATAGAGGACCTTGCAAAATGGTCCACTTTCGAAGAGACATGTTATCTCTTATTGAATGGTGAGTTGCCCAATGCCGAACAGTTAAACACATTCTCAAAAGAACTCACGTCTAATCGTGAGCTACCGCTAAGTATCCTGGAAGCTCTGCATTCTCAACCACTAGGAACTACTCCTATGGCTATCCTATCAGCCATGGTATCCCTTATGTCTGGCACGTGCCCTGATCATGGCGATGACTCTTTAGAAGCGAATAGACGCAAAGCCGTTCGCATAATCGCCATGATGCCTACTGTAGTAGCAGCATGGAAGAGACTTCGCAGGGATCAGAAACCTATTGATCCTGATCCTAGCCTCTCACACGCTGCTAACTTTCTATATATGATCGGAGGGAAAAAGCAGAGTAAGACGATGAATCGCTTTATGGATGTTGCCCTCATACTTCAGGCAGATCATGGATTTAATGCATCAACATTCACTTCAAGAGTTGTTGCCTCAACCAGAGCTACAATGTACTCAGCAGTATCAGCTGGTATAGGTGCACTATCGGGTTCCCTACATGGGGGTGCTAATGCCCAAGTAATGAGAAATCTAATCGACGTTAACGATCCGAATAACGTAGAGGAATGGGTAGAAGAACAATTCAGAAATGGTGAACGAATATCTGGAATGGGCCATGCAGTTTACAAAACTATTGACCCACGCGCAGCTATCTTAAGAGGTATGGCTCAGGCCATTATGGATAATAGTCCAGAATTCAGATGGTACGAAATGACTGAGAGAATGATATTAGCTACTCAGAGACATTTTCGTGCTGCTAAAGGTAGAGAAATATATCCCAACATTGACATGTACACTGCCTCAATATATCATACCATGGGAATCGATCCTGACTTCTACCCAGCAGTCTTCGCCATGGCTCGATCAGCTGGCTGGACTGCCCATATATCGGAAGAAAAATTCCCCACAGATCCAGTTAGACCTGTACTGTATAGGCCAGTATGCGTCTATAGGGGTGAAATGGATAGAGAATATGTGCCGATAGAGGATAGGTGCTGATTAGAAAGCGCCCTACCTCTTGAACACACATTATCAGTTTTCAAGAATACATTAATCACTTTATTCTACGCTCTTAATCATCTAATCATTATATTATCAACTTCGGATACCAGATTATAAGGAATCTAATATATCATATATTAATTATGAATTTATTTTCTATTATAGAATTATAGGTTCTGGAGACTG
>JAAYTA010000088.1 GCA_012518185.1 Methanobacteriota archaeon | reverse complement strand
GGATCCCATGGCTGATATCCAGGATATATCACATCTGGCGGAGGTCCTACGCGTGGATCAAACCATGGTGGCCACCAAGGCGTAGGGCCACGGCGACGTCGCCTTCTATCATACGGTCCTTGCATGAATCATAATATGCCAAGAAGAGAGAGTTATTACTTGCTATAGTGTAGGGTTAATGTTATTTCAATTACTGTAATATTCGACCAGTGTTTTGAGTCGTTGAGTTTATCATTAGCTAGTCGGCAATATTAAAAGAGATAATATCTCCAGTAAATATTTTAAATAAGGATGAGGTTGCTTGCACCCGTTCGCGGTAGGTCCACGTGAGCAAATTCCTCAAGCGTTGAGTGATGAGGTGATAGCTTTGGAGACGTTTAAAATACTTGTAACTGGGGGAGCAGGTTCCATCGGTACTAACCTTGTAAATGAACTTACGCGGAGAGGTCATAATGTCTTCGCATTAGATTTATTGAATAATGAGCGCGATTCTTATGTGCGCGCTGACGTTAGATATATGCGTCAACTAGAGCGCGTGTTCGAATCATATAATTTTGATTATGTTTATCACTTGGCTGCCGAATATGGTCGGTGGAATGGTGAGGACTATTATGAGAATTTATGGGAAACTAACGTAATCGGAACAAAGAATATATTGCGGATGCAAGAGCGCTATAAATTCCGTATGATTTTCTTCTCATCCGCTGAAGTATATGGAGATTATAGTGGACTGATGACTGAGGACGTCATGGAGAAAAATCCCATATCAGATACTTATCAGATGAATGATTATGCTATTAGTAAATGGGCTGGTGAGCTCATGTGCATGAATTCAGCGAAGATGTTCGGCACTGAGACCGTGCGAGTAAGGCCAGTAAATTGCTATGGCCCTGGTGAACTTTATACCCCGTATAGGGGATTTATTCCAAAATTCATATATCATGCCTTGCACGATATGCCATATACAGTATTCAAGGGGCATAAACGTATCATAGATTATGTTGAAGATTCCTGCAACACTTGGGCCAACATCGTTAATAATTTCATTCCCGGCGAAGTATATAATGTCGCTGGACGACCTGAATGGGAGATGGAAATTAAAGATTATTCCGACATTGTATTAGATGCAGTCGGACGTGACGATTCTATTATCACTTATGAAGAAAGTGAGCCTTTCACCACAGAGATAAAAACTATAGATTGTTCAAAAGCAATTGAGGATTTAAAACATGATCCTAAAATTGATCCAGTGGAAGGCATCCGTCGCACAGTCGAATGGATGAGACGACATTATCGGATTGGGGAATGAACATGTATGACCTTTCGAATTTTAAAGATAAGACTATATTAGTGACTGGTGGCGCCGGTTGCGTTGGAAGCAATCTTGTAAAAAAACTTGCATCTCTCAACGCAAGGAAGATTATCATTCTGGATGATATGTCGTCAGCGTATGAATGGAATATACCTAAGGCAAATAATGTTCAATTCATAAGAGGAAGTATACTTGATGACGAAATGCTTCGTCGTGCATTCAAAGAGCGTCCAGAATATGTTTATCATTTGGCTGCCCACTTCGCTAATCAGAATTCTGTCGATAATCCTGAGAAAGACCTTATGGTAAATGGCTTAGGCATACTTAAGGTCCTAGAGCATGCCCAGCTCGTAGATGTTAGGCGCTTTGTATATTCTTCCTCAGGATGTGGCGTCTATGGTCTTGACTCGAAGATGCCTTTCGAAGAACATGATATCTCGATAAAATTACATACGCCATATCAAGTAACTAAATTGCTTGGAGAGCTGTATACGAATTATTTTTACAATCTCTACTCAGTGCCAATTGTTAATGCTCGCTTCTTCAATGTATTTGGCCCTGGAGAAGTTCCTGGGAGATACAGAAACGTGATTCCTAATTTTATGTACTGGGCCATGAATGGGAAATCATTGCCTATCACTGGCGATGGTACTGAGACTAGAGATTGGACATACGTTGGCGATATTGTAGATGGTCTCTTAGCAATGGGACTTGAAGAAGCAGCTATTGGTGAATCTATTAATCTCGGCTCGGGAACAGAACATCGTGTAGTAGATATGGCCAAGATAGTTAATGAACTTACAGAGAATAATGCAGGGATTAAGTTTGTGGAACGGAGAGACTGGGATGTCAAGAAGAGGCTGCTTTCGAGTATAGATAAGGCGAAGAGAATACTTGAGTATGAACCTCGCATATCATTCGAAGATGGTCTTCGACTCACACATAATTGGTTCATGGAGAATTGGGACAATATTACACTGGATGCGGAGTTCTGAGCAGATGAAAATATTAGTTGTCCAAGAATCAGATTACATAGAGCGAGGACCTCATCAGAGCCATCACCTATTTGAGCGACTAACTAACAGAGGACATGAAGTACGCGTTATAGATTATCCAATTGACTGGAGAAAGGGAAGTAAGGATCCTCTAGTCATGATCAGGCGGACATTTTTTAGTGTCCATAAAGTAGTTGAGGATGGAGTTACAGTCATCAGACCAGCCATCATCCAACTACCTATTCTTAGTTACATATCACTGCTCGTTACGCACAGATTAGAAATCCTCAGGCAAGTGCGGAATTTTAAGCCTGACGCAATTATAGGCTTTGGCCTCTTAAATTCTAGATTAGCTATATCTCAAGCTCGTAAAAATAATATTCCATTCATATATTATGTGATCGATGAACTTCATCGCCTGGTACCTGAAAGAATGTTTCAGAGATTGGCTAAAGTCGTCGAGATGAGAAATAATGAAGACGCTGACAAAATATTCTCCATCAATGAGGGCTTAAGAGAATATACGATTGAAATGGGCGCTAATCCAGACGAGTCTATTGTCATCCGAGCAGGCGTTGACTACGCAAGATTCTCTAAAGCTGATGGATCCCAGATACGAAGAAAGTATGGATTCTCTAACGAAGATGTAGTATTATTTTTTATGGGCTGGCTCTATGATTTTTCTGGCTTAGATCAAGTAGCGTTGGAAATGGCAAGATCGAACAATAAGCATCTAAAAATGCTCGTACTTGGGAAGGGAGAATTATGGGATCGTCTTCATGAAATCAGGGACGAATATGGTCTAGAGGATCGATTAATACTAGAAAGTTGGAAGCCATATGAGGAGATTCCTTCCTATGTGGCAGCATCGGACGTCTGTCTCCTTCCATCGCAAAAGAATGAGATTATGCAGAATATAGTTCCAATCAAACTCTATGAATACATGGCAGCGGGAAAGCTAGTCATATGTACAGCTTTAGAAGGAGTCATCATGGAGTTTGGACATGGAAATGGGATTCATTATATCGACCATCCTAATGAAGTGATATCTCGGACTATAGCGTTGATGAAAGAGTCTGCTATTAAATCAGAAGGTCAGCTAGCTCAGCAATTTGTAAAAGACAATGATTGGGAGAGCATTACTACAATCTTTGAACAAGCGTTGAGCGATATTATCATTAGTAGTACCGCTACATATGAATCGTTAAGTAGGTAGAGTATTAAGTCAAATTTGATAAGACGAGGCTGACAATGGTTGGTCTAGAAGATAGGTAGTCGTAAGAATCTAACTTAGATAGGATGAATCAGTTATTATCATATGTTTATAATATAATCTTCAAATGTATGAATAATTCGCCTCTAACCATAATAGTAATTCTGAGTTATATTATCTTGGTTATAAATGATGCCGTGAGATATAAGCTAGATATATCTCCTTGAATGATTCAATGTAGATCTGGTCAATCTTTACAAATTAGTTATATTTGTGGACCGTTTTCCACATTTAATTCTAAGCTGTTTTTGAACACTTGTTTCAGAAACCAGTGGATGAGAATATGGTTCCGCTTATCAGCGAAATTGGGAGGCGAAAGTTGTGAAAATATTACATATGAATCCAGTTTTCTACCCAGCTTTTGCCTACGGAGGTACCGTAAATGCATCTTACAATCTATGTAAGGCTCTAGTAAAGAGAGGACACGATGTTACAGTATATACTAGTGATACTATTGATAGTCAAAATAGACAATCAGTAGAATATTTAGTGCATGAAGGAATCAAAATACATTACTTTAAAAATATAAGTAATTCTCTTGCATGG
>JAAYTA010000087.1 GCA_012518185.1 Methanobacteriota archaeon | reverse complement strand
CCTGGAATAACTTCACATTCTATGCCCATACCTTCCAATCGATCTATCTGTTCGCGGATAGCTCCATAGATGGATGGATCTCCTGTATGTACACGTGCAACCTTGAATCCATTTTTCTCAGCCTCGCTCATAACATCGATGACTTGATCTAAATCCATCGTAGCGCTGTTGTATATTTTAGCTGTAGGCTTCGCTCCCGATAATACTTCTGGATTCACCAGCGAACCTGCATATACAATAACATCTGCGTCATCAATAATCTTCTTACCTTTTATTGTCAATAGATCTGGATCTCCAGGACCTGCTCCAACAAATGATATCATTTCATAACCTCCTATCAGATAAACTCCTTATTTATCGATTGAAAACTTCGACTCATTTACTGGAAATCGAAGTGGATATTGATGTTCTGTATTACTCATAATATCTACCGCCGTCACACGCATAACTCAACCTTTAATGTCGCCGTATCTCATATGTTCATAAAGTCATTTAGGTATAGCTAAATCATCATACCCTCTCATAATATTCAGTCCTAAAATGAGTATATTTTCCAAAACGTTCGTCGGCTCTTTGCTTAGACCATATTGATAATATTATATGAGAGATCATTATTTCAAAATCCATTGATAATTTCATCTAAGAGGTACATTGATCCTTGAGGTCCAAAGATCGGTCGAGGGATGAAATTGAACCGTTCTAGAGATGGGGGAGAAATATTTACTCCGATGTGACAAGCACCTGCTCTCTCCATCATCATTGCTGTATGGCCATCAGCAAATACAATATCTGGTCTTTCTACATTCAAGCTTTTCAACAAGACATCACTAAATCCGTTATTATTGAGCAACATCTTGAGCGAATTGAGATGGGGCACATACTCGCCGGGACTGATGTCAATAGCTACAGGCGCCATCCCCAAATAATCAATAAGCCATTTAGATAGGGCTAGCGCAATTGAACTATCTGCCCTTATGCCGAAAGTTGTACCCTTCGGCAATGTGGTATGATTTTGAAATTCTCTTAACAAACTTACTGCTTTCCTTTGGTATTTTTCTACAAATTCAAAAGCTCTAGATGGATCTGCTCCCGTCTTAGCAGATATAGTTGATATCCACTCCTTAGTTGCTTCAAATCCTATAGGGGCTCCATAATTGCAGATGATTGAGGGGATATTATATTTTTCTTCATATAATCTAGCAGTATCTATAGCATATTCAGGTCGGACTATCACATTGAATTCTGCTTTAGCAGAATTGCGAAGTTCTTCGACTGTGCATCCTGCTCCTGGAGTAGATAGTACAGTAAATCCCATCAAATTTAGAAGATGCTGAAGATCTTCTTTGGCATGTTTCCAATCATTATCATATATCGATATCCCAAGAAGGTTGATTGAATTAGGTTCCTTCTTGATTTCCTGAGGATTCAGCCAATCTATCATTGATTTAATGGCGTAGTCATAGCCCTGTGACGCTGCTGTAGATAATGTAGCCTCCTCAATGACTAGTGCCTTATCTGAATGATCTCCTCGCTTTATTATGCCGTCTAGATCATCACCTATTAATGATGCACCAGGTGAATTTATGATAACAATCATAGCATTTCTTTTTTCAATTACTATTGGTAGTATATCTTCTACCTTCTCTACTGATCCATGGATATAATCTTCTTCATCAAGATATGTACAAGGGACTCTATGTTGTCCAAAGAAGAAGTACTCGCTCCGATCTACTGAGTCCCTAGACTCTGGTCGAGGATTATATATTCCAGATAGGAATGAATGATAGTTACGGCAGCCACCTGGCCCATTCAATATAATAGTAGCATCGTTCATGCCTTCTACTGCTAATATGCTACCAACCAATCCATCTGGATTGATACTGATCACTTATTCACCTCGAGCTTCCATCCTTCCTTTAGTGGAAGTCGTATAATGTTAGCCCATCTCTTAGCCAAATCTATCGAGCCACGAATCCCGATGCTTGGACGATGAATAATATCATGGCGAACATCATCTATTAGTGGTATGCGATGATCCGTTAAGATGAGATCTGGCTTAGTCAAAGCAACATCTCGTTTCAAATCCTCCATAGTATAATCATATTGAAAACTAATTTTTTCATTATGAAACGATGCAATTGCATCGTCATCTGACTGTAATTCATAGAAACGTCGCGGGCCAATCCCAACCTTGATAATATTTGATCCAAGATCTTGTAAGAGATCCAACAGCCATCCGATATTATATGAGAACCTATCCATTATGATGATTTTTCGATCCTTCATCCATGGCTTAACATCCGCAATTCCTTTATTATATTCTATACGTAATTCTTCTGTCAATGCTCTCCCCGCATCGACTTTTTCTATATGCTCTGCTAGCTCTCTTATCCACTTTTCAGTCTCTTGAAAACCCATAGGCAAAGGGAGATCGAAAAATATTGCACCAACATCTTTCTCCAATATGTTTTTGATAGAGTGAGTTAGTAAATCGCCTTTAGCTAAAAGGTTCAATGATCCACGCTTGAAGCCTATTACGGAATCTACATCGCATTCATATAAGAATCGACAATTTATATTCACTCCTAATCGATCTAACATCGATTGGATCTCTGTAAAATTCTTATCATTGTTTTGTATTATAAATTCCAATTCTCCCACTATATTAACATAATTCTTGTCTGGTAATATTTCAGAATCAATGAGCTCTACTATCTCTTTAACTGCATCCAGATATCCTTGATCCCATTCTCCAGTGATATTCCCGTCAGATTCAACAATCTTCACTATGACTTCAGGATATGATACTTCAATACGCTCAACCAATGATTCAACATCATCGCCAATTATTCCCGAAACACATGTAGTAATAATAAATATGATTTTATGCCCCTCATCAATCTTCTCTATTACTAGCTTTTCAAGCACATCTATCCCTCCGAAGATTGAGGCACGTTCATCCATTTCTGTACAGTAGATCTTACTAGATGTGGGCTCAATCCGACCCCTTCCTCTCCTTTTCCATGAACGAAGAGCGTAGCGGTCAGCATATGTAGCCAATATATGAGCACAGCTTCTTGGACCATGAATTATTGATGCCGAATTCCTTATCTGAGATGTGCAAAGATATGCTCCATTCGTGGCACATGTATGAATTGGCCTCCTGTTCACATAAGGCTTATCAGACCGATCGGCATTCTTAGTCATCCTATAGCTACCTGGATGAGTTGACATTAATGCTCGGCCAGCAGCTAAATCATTCAATTGCTCATCGCTTAGAGGATGTGGAGATTTTAGCGATAGCGATCCTTCAGAAATCAGTAGGACATGATCTGCGAGAGATTTAATCACCCTAGTAGGTTCCGAATTGGGAAATATCTCAACCACAGTCTGAATATTTCGTTCTGCCTTAGCAAATAAGTCACTTCGTGGCATACGCACTATGATCGGAAGACCAACTGCACGAGCAAATGATTCAATCATCCATTCTTCTTCATCTCGCCCTCTTGAATTAAAGATTAAACCTGCTACCCGTGGAGATATACTATCAAAATTCCTCATCCCTTTTAATATATTATTAGCTGCATAAATTGACATAAATTCGCCAGAAGTGACTAAGTATACAGCAT
The DNA here is from genome assembly GCA_012518185.1 of Methanobacteriota archaeon. Classification (GTDB taxonomy): domain Archaea; phylum Thermoplasmatota; class Thermoplasmata; order Methanomassiliicoccales; family Methanomassiliicoccaceae; genus DTU008. Next base: position 21,137 of record JAAYTA010000087.1, on the reverse strand, counting down.
CAGCATACTCCTTCCTGAGAGGTATTGCGAACCCTCCACAAACAACATCCCCTAAAACGTCATATAATTTAATATCAAATTGATATCGATCTATACCTAAATTTTCCAATGTATTAAAGGTGCTAATAATCCCTCTTCCTGCACAACCAATGCCTGGCTCGGGACCTCCTGCTTCTACACATTTGACTCCCATTGATCCATCTAATACCAGATCTTCCAGATTCCGTTCTGGAGATGGCACCTCTTTCATGTAATCTAAAACAGTGGTCTGATTCGCCCCACCAAGTAATAGCCGAGTAGAATCATGCTTGGGATCACATCCTATATGGAGGACCCTCTTACCTTTCTCTGCTAATGCATAAGATAAGTTGGCTGAAATTGTTGATTTACCAATTCCTCCTTTACCATATACTGCGATCTGGAACATGTTCATACTCATTAGGAAAAATTCATTCAGACTGCCTTCGTATGATATCTCAGATGGTTATTCTTTGAACGTCTGAATGAGCATTTCAACTCTATCATATTATTATGCTGCATGATGCTTTTTTTCATTTAGATTCTACCATTAGTTATTGATAGTTGGATGGCTAGGTTGCTAGGTTGTGTATGCAGTTGGAGTATATATCCAATATGTAACATTAAGTGATCATATTTAAGAGTGTGTTAAATTTTCTGCAACACATCGTGAATATTATGAGATGTTTTAATATATTAATTGAGAAACTATCTATTAGTTGGAGTATATATCCAATAAAGCATATCTAGGAGTAAGATAATCGATGAAATTATCTCAATGAATCACATTGATTCCATATGCATCATACTGGAATGGTTATATGAGGCGCCCTAGAGTTGTCATTGCAGGAGAACGTAGCGGAGTAGGTAAATCTACAATCACCGTAGGAATCTTACTAGAGTTGAAAAAGAGAGGGCTTGATCCTCAGCCCTTCAAGGCTGGTCCAGATTTCCTCGATCCTATGCATCATTCGGCCCTCCTCGACAGAAAATCACGTAACCTAGATACCTGGATGTTTCCTCAGGTAGTTCCAGAATTATTCTATCGAGCATCTGAAGGAGCAGGAATATCCATAATTGAAGGCGTGATGGGTATGTATGATGGACGTGATGGCCGCAGTGAGGAAGGTTCCACAGCACATTTGGCCAAAATGTTGAAAACTCCAGTAATCCTTGTCTTAGATGCATCATCATCTGCTAGGAGTGTTGGTGCAGTTGCGCTAGGATTCAAGGAATACGATCCTAAGGTAGATCTCCGAGCAGTAATATTCAACAATATCGGTGGTAAAAGACATCTGGATATGCTACGTGATTCCCTGCGCGATATTGAATGCCTTGGAGGCATACCATTTGATGCAAATGCTAAACTCCAGAGTAGGCAGCTAGGATTAGAGTTTTCTGAAGAGAATGCTAGTCAGGAAAGATATGAGAATATAAGGAATCTCATAGAAAGTAACATTAACATTGATCGCCTGATCGAAATCGCTGCGTCTGCTCCCGACATGGAAGTAGCTACTTCTGAAAAGCAATTAACTCGTCCAGTAGTCCGTATTGGAGTGGCATTCGATGAAGCATTTAATTTTTACTATGAAGACAATCTCCAATATCTCCGAGATGCTGGTGCTGAGCTTGTATTCTTCTCTCTACTAAGGGATAATGTACCGGATGTAGATGGATTATACGTTGGAGGAGGATACCCTGAATTATTTGCAGATAAACTCTCGTCTAATAAATCCGCTCGATTGGACATTAAGAAGTTGTCTGATGAAGGTATGCCTATATATGCTGAAGGTGGAGGCCTCCTATACCTATGCCGTAGCTTAATTACTACAGGCGGGGAGGAATATAATATGACTGGAGTATTTGATGCCACAGCCTGCATGACTGAGAAGCTGCAAGCACTTGGATATGTCGAGGTTAAAATCATTCAAAACAATATTCTATCGAGGATAGGGGATTCTGCCAGAGGCCACGTATTCCATTACTCTAAAATTATTAATAGTAATGAGAATTTTGCTTATGACTTAGAAAATGAAAAAGGCATATGCGGTTCGATGGATGCACTAATCTGTGATAAGACCATGGCTTCATATTCTTACTTACATTTTGGTTCAAATCCTCGATTAGCCAACAACTTTGTTGAAGCATGCCAGGTCTATTCTAATCAGGTTAACCGCACCTAATAGCATATACTGCCACTTAAAAAGATGTGGAAATTGAAACATACTATGTATTAATTCATAGCTCCGATCCATTAGCCAAGTTTCATAACAGCATGTATCATATGGCTGTCCAATGGAGGTCGCATCAGAAGAATATAAGAGATCAGCACTACCCCTTTTTACAACATTAGCATTTGCTTCTGCAATTCTGGCGGCCTTAGTTGGATATTTTATTGATGATATAGGCCCTATCTATTCTCTATTTGTCCCCGTATCACTCTTGATTATTGGTGCTCTTGTCAAATATGGCGATCAAGCATTTGATTCGGACGCCTATTGTAAGAAAACTGCAATCTATCTGGCGCTGCCTACTGGAGTGTGGCTAGGTGCCCTCATAATGCTGGATGAATCCATTGCAGTTATTTTCATTGGTATGCTTCTAGCACTTCTTGTTGCTAGGAAATATGACAATGTCGCCTTCCGTCTCGCTTTTGCAGTCGCGATAACATTATCTTTAGCTGCATTACTAATTATACATGGGAATATTAGTTTAATCGGTATCGCGGTAACGTTTATATTAGCTCTATTAGATGAAAAAATAGATGCATTGCCAGCTGACGATGATTATAATACATTAGCTATAATTATGCGGCAGAGGCCATTGTTAAAAATTGGTGTATTCGTCCTATGCATAACTGGAGTTTTACCATCATTCATATATTTATTTGCATTTCTATCATTTGACTTCGGATATTCTATGGTTGATGTCGCTAGCACTTTGAGGTAGTTAGATGGAAGAATATGATGTAGTGATTGTGGGTGGCGGGTGCGCTGGCACTACTGCTGCCTTCTTTCTCAAAGAATATCGCCCCGATATGAACGTCCTTCTTATCGACCGCTTAAATGGAAAGAATTTCGATTTTTATCACCGCATGTGTGGTGAGGCAGTCTCTGAAAATGCCTTTCGTGAAATTCGACCCCTTAAGGCCGAACATGTTGTACACAATGTCAACTATGTTGAGGAAAGATGGCCTGGTGGAGTTGTTATGGGCATTCGCCACCGCGGATACATAGTCGATCGGCCCCAGCTATTACGCTCTATACAATCTCGCTACCAGGCTCGTGGAGGCATCGTAGAGAGAGATGCATTATTATCAGCTAGTGTAGAAAAGGAAAAATATCTGCTACATTGCTCTTCCGGACGAAGTATAAAATCTCGATTTCTCATAGGTGCGGATGGATTTAATTCTCGTGTTCGTCGAGATATATTCGGCTCAGAGCCACAAAGAGTCATCTGGACTGAACAATATCTTGTCGATCGACAAATTCCTGGTAATAAAATAATATTCACACAGGGGGCACAGTATGAAGGAGGCTATCGATGGGAATTTCCTGCAGGTAAGTATACGCGCATCGGTTTCCCACGCGGTACTGATACTGTAAATGAAGAGATCATAGAAAAACACCGTCGAGCCATTCCAACAGGGGGGTTGGACTGTATTGCTAAGGGACGATGCTACCTTACAGGAGATGCTGCTGCTATGCCGAATCCACTAACATTTGGTGGGATTCGCACTGCTCTATTATCGGGCCGTAAAGCTGCTGAAGCTATCCTGTGGGATGATCCTGATATGTATGAGCGATGGTGGCACTCTTCCATGTTCTGTCACCCCAGCTTTCTGCGAGCATTCGATCACTTTGCTAGACTAGATGATGCTGGATATAAGGAATCATCTCGCGTATTTAGAAGTGGCTCACTCTTACTACCATTTCTTAAGGCAATGTTCTGTTACCCTCAGTACCGCGATCTGTATATGGCATACGTACGTTCAGCGATCGTAGGGTGGTAAATGTGATTAAAGAATGTGAGGTACTTGTGGTGGGTGCTGGCCCTGCTGGCAGCTCTGCCGCCATGGCTGCTGCTGAGAATGGTGCACGAACATTACTCATCGATCGTAAGAAGGAGATAGGTACTCCTGTACAATGTGGTGAGGTAGTGGGAGAAACATTACTCAAGAAGCTTAACTTGGAGCTCCCCCCTGGCGCCCTAGCTGCTAGACTAGATCATACTACATTCTTATTGGATCGCCGTGTAAAATTAACCAGTCGAGAACCATATTGGAAATCAGTAACTCTAGAGAGGAAAATATTCGATAAAGCTTTGGCAGCTAGAGCCGCTGAAGCTGGATCAATGGTACATGCTGATGCACGCCTTACTGATATCAAAATGGATGGCGATCAAGTCGTTAGGGCAACAATCATGCACCAAGGTGTCGAAGTGAACGTGCATCCTAAGGTCATTGTTGCGGCTGATGGAGTACATAGTACTATGTCTCGATTGATGAATTTAGAATTGTTCACTGAAAAAACCTTAGCAAAAGGTCTCGAATATGAACTGATATCTCGCCAGCCACTACCCATGGGAATGCAGATCTTCCTTGAGCCTGAAGTTGGATTAGGTTATGGATGGATAATTCCCAAAGGGCCGAGACGTGCTAATGTGGGACTAGCTGCTATTGGATTGGAAGGAAGTCGTCGAGATCGCCTACAAGAATGGTTGATGAACAATCCTATGATTACTGAACAATTCGACACTGACCAAGTGCTCGAGGTCAAGAGAGGAGATGCACCCATTCCTGGATTCCTAGGTGGACCACTACGTGGTAACGTATTGTTTGCTGGGGATGCCGCGGGACAGACATTAGCATTTGTAGGAGAAGGAATCGCACCATCATATGCCTGCGGGATGGGAGCTGGAATGGTTGCATCAACAGCAGTTCTGCAGAACGATATGTCTAAACTCCAACATTATGAGGAAACCATCGGAAAAATCATGGGCGACGAGCTTATAGAAGGTGGTGCAATAAAAGATAATATATTGGAAGTTTGGACCGATGAGAAAATACCCGTTGGCGATCGCACAGTGATATGCGGTCTATTAATGTCTGAAATATTAGGTTCTGAAGATCTGGAAGATGCTACAGATCTACTATCGATGCCTCGGCAGGAAATGATTCAGACCTTAGAAGAGATCCTCATTCATCGAAAGGCGCGTGCTACGGTGTCAGCGCTTCAATTGAGATAAGATATAATCATAGGAAAGATATCTCTATCAATATGTCGAGTGACGATCTAAGAGAGCATCTCGGATTAGTTCAGATCTATACAGGCAATGGTAAAGGTAAAACTACAGCTGCTCTAGGGCTTGCATTGCGAGCTATAGGTAATGATCTAAAAGTGGCTATGGTACAGTTCATGAAGTCGGATCAATACTATGGAGAGTATCACATATCAAAAACATTACCAAACTTACTACTGCTTCCCATGGGGCGAGATTGTCTTGTTTACGAAGGCAAAGCTAAGCAAGAGGACTATGATGCTGCTGAAGCTGCCCTAGCCAAATCCAAGGAATTACTACATTCTGGAGAATATGATATTGTAATCATGGATGAGGTAAACGTGACAATTCATATGGGACTCATCGGCGTTGACAAGGTAGTTGACGTTGTGAAAAATCGTCCGCCAAGAGTAGAGATGGTTCTTACAGGAAGATACGCTCCTCAAGAACTACTAGATCTAGCTGATCTTGTAACAGAGATGAAAATGATCAAACACCCTTATGAGAAAGGAGTTCCAGCCCGAGATGGCATTGAGCGCTGAATTAAGCGCCACCCTCTTTCATCATATGTTAAGCACATGATGTGCAACCAAATCGATTGATCATATTACTCTCAATATAGTGAACCCTGTCAGTAATGTATAGAAAGCGAGCATTGTTATTAACAATAATTTTATTAGTTAATAATCCACTATACGAATATAACTTTATATGGATCTTCTAATCACCCTTACTCTCTACTCTGTAGCTATTGTAGGAGTGTCTCTGATAGGTGGCTCACTTCCCCTAATATACCAATGGTCGTCTGATCAGCTTCATCTTTTTACCGGTTTGAGCGCTGGATTCTTCATAGCTGCTGCGTTTATAATTCTCATACCAGAGTCAATTGAATTAATGGATGCTCATGGAGCGCTAATATCTGTTATGATTGGTCTAGTGGCAATATTATTTTTAGAAAGAGTCATACTCGCGAATTATAAGCCGCATCCTAAGCGCGAATATGAGAATGTAGATGAACATCAACAGATCCATATTTTGACTTCAGCTACAGCGTTTGCTGGCCTTGTAGTCCATGGAGCTATGGAAGGTCTTGCATTAGGTGTAGCATCTATGGTAGGAAGTGAAACGGGAATGATGGTCTTTATCGCCATCATCGCACATGAAGGGTTTGAAGTACTAGCACTCGCCACAACCTTCCGCCTAGCTGAATTCTCAACCAAGCGCTCCATGATCTTAGTAGCATCGTTTTCCCTAATTGTGCCTATCATGGCTTTCGCAGCTATACCTTTAATGAATTTTCTAAATAATGTGAATATAGGCATTCCTATAGCTATAGCGGCTGGCACATTCCTCTATGTAGGCGTATGTGACCTCCTACCAGAAGCATTCCATTTAGAGAAAAAGGGCTATCGCGCATTCCTAATTGTGATATTAGGTATATTCACAATGTATGTTATTGATCTATTAGTAGGGTGTTTGCATTAGGGCAATTATAATTATGTCTGCTTGCTCATTGCCTTAATATGAGGTCGTCGATACGCCTCGGGAGAATCAAAGGGATTCCATTTAAAGTCCACATATCATTCCTATTTATTCTCCCCTTCTTTGCCATTGTCTTTGGATTCACACATGTCCCAGATATATTAGGGTTTCAACTTGGCTTCGACAACCTGCCTATAAGTTGGCCAGTTAAATTAGGACTAGGTCTAATCGCCTCAATATTATTTTTTACTGCCGTATTACTTCATGAATTAGCCCATTCGCTTATGGCCATTCGCCATGGCTACAAAATATCCGGCATAACACTCTTCATCTTTGGAGGGGCGACTGAGATTGAGAGGCAGCCAAAAGATGCTGTAGGAGAGGGCATCATGGCATTCGTGGGGCCAGCTACTAGCCTCATCATTGGAGTCGTTCTACTCCCTATATGGTTTCTCCTTCGAGACGCACCGAGTCTTGGCATAAACATAATAGCCATAATGGTCAGCATGATGAGTTTTTATAACATATTATTAGCCGGTTTCAATCTAATCCCCGCTTTCCCTATGGATGGTGGGCGTATATTGCGTTCATTCCTAGCACGCAGAATAGGCTTCATCCCTGCCACTAGAACAGCAGTAGTAGTTGGCAAGGCTATTGCTATTGGCATGGCCATATTCGGATTCTTTTACAACATATGGCTGATACTAATAGCATTGTTCATTTACTTAGGTGCAAAGGAAGAGGAAAAGAGTACGCTCATTGGCCATACATTAGAAGGTATCACTATAGGAAACGTCATGACTTCTGATGTAAGTGTCGTGCCACCAACTATGGTCGTTCGGGAGCTACTGGATAAAATAATGATGGAGCGACATATTGGCTATCCAGTAGTACATAACGATCATGTGGTGGGCATAGTAACTCTCCACGATGTACAGGGAATTCCTGCCTCTCATCACTATACTACTGAAGTAGGTCAGATAATGAGCAGGAATGTAGTCTCTGTTGGTCAGGATATTCCAGCCATGGACGCACTTCAAATTATGGCTAGGCAACGCATAGGTCGACTTCTGGTCATGGAGGACCAGATACTCATTGGTATAGTAACACGCTCTGATATAATTCGTATGTTAGAAATACGTTCAATGGAGCGAGGCATACCGCTCGGTCGGGGTTGACTTTATCAATTATGGCGCCTTAATGGGACGCGATATGAGATATGGCGTAGTCATACATGGTCCAGAGGTGATTGATCTAGGCATAGCAGCTAAAGTGCTTGATGAGCTCGAGACTTTAGGAGACGTTGAAGCTACTATAGGTGGAGCTATGGGTGTGGCAGCATTGATCGATGCAGGCCTGGAAGATCGCGTTAAGATTAAAGGTCGCCAGAGAGTGTCCGATGCACTAGTGGAGATGGATCGCAAAAATGATGAAGTCATATTACTAAACGCTTCCAAAACACCTGTATCGGGCCAGACATTTGGGCAGATGGTTGTATCAAGAGTAATAAATCGCCTAAACGTTCCTCTGGTGCAGATTGATGATGGTTTCTACATATGCTGGAAATCTCCTCTACGTCCAGTTACAGCCTCTCTCATACGCTCGATGAAATTGAAAGAAGCACCTCCTTCAACAATATCCAAACCATCGCCGTATCGTCGGGTAATTTCTGGAGTAGAGATAGGTGAGAATGTATGGATCGATGGTATTGTAGTTGGAAAAGCCATCGATGAAGTAGTAGAGTTCCGCCTAGTGAAGGGGGAATTGGCATATTCTGGTTTAGAACCTAAGGAACATGGCATCGAAAAATTATCTATCACTGATCTAAGTAAGGCCCTAATACGATCTGGATCTGTCCGTAGGACCACTGGTGCTGGAGGAGAAAGTCGCATCAGAGCTACAGGAAATCGCATAATATTAATCGATCATAGGGCTGAGGATGCATTATTCCGTGGACATAATATCAAAGCTGCAGTATCTGTGGGCGATGATACTACGCGTATCGCTACCTCATTACTGGCTCGCCTTGGAGTCCCTGTAATAGGAATAGTAGATGGCGATGAAGATGGCATATGCATGGATCGTGAAGCTGCTGAAGGATCAATACGCCTGGTCCTACAGCCGGGGAACGACGATCAATTAGGTGCCATAGTCCGGGAAAAGATATTCAGAGGGCAAGATGAGATGATTTACGATGGAACGATAGGAGAATTGACTTCAAAAATCAAATATCTCGCCGGTGACAAAATTCGTTCGATAGTTCGTTAAAATAATGACCGATTGAATTTACATAATTTATTAACTAATATGAGAATTCTTTATTACTTCGCACATCGACTGTGGGTGTAATGTGCGAATCTACAGTTTTACTTAAGTCAGCTGAAGGAATTAGCACCGTCATGCCTGAGGCTGTTACAGTGCGTGATGAAGGAGGAGTTATCAGATGTGTAGATATCATAGGGCGTGAGGTAATTATCGACGGCGCTCGAATATCAGAGATAGACATGTTGAGACACCGTGTACTATTATCGAGGCTCTAAATGCCACTTAAGATTGCTGTTTCAGGAAAGGGGGGAGTAGGTAAAACTACTGTAGCAGCATTACTAGCATCTCAGTATGCTAAAAATGGTATGAAAGTTATAGCAGTAGATGCTGATCCTGCCTCATCATTACCATCAGCATTAGGAATCTCTGAAGTTGTCAGAAATAATATAGTCCCATTATCTTCAATGCTTGACGTAATTGAAGAACGGACCGGCGCTAGACCTGGTGAGAATTATGGCGGCATGTTCTCCTTAAATCCAAAAGTGGACGATCTCGTAGATAAGTATGCAATTGAGAATATTGATGGCGTTAGAGTAATGGTTTTGGGGACAATTAAGGGGCCAGGCTATGGATGCTTCTGTCCTGAGAGTGCTCTTCTTAAAAATCTCATATCTCACCTTATATTTGATAATGAAAATGTTGTAATAATCGACATGGAAGCAGGCTTAGAGCATCTAGGTCGTTCCACGGTTCGCTCAGTAGATGTCTTGCTCGTCGTAGTGGAGCCAGGTCGACGCTCCATTGACACGGCAGCGAGGATCGCCACTATGGCTCGCTCTCTTGGAATCGAAAATATCTTAGCCATCTTGAATAAGGTGCGTGATAAATCGCAAGAAGAGGAATTACGCTCGCTGATGAGTTCGGTAGACATAGATGTGGCAGCAACCATAAGATATGATCCGATGCTTGTGGAAGCAGACCTCGCTGGAAAACATATATCTTCATTAAATCAAGAGATCGTAGTTGAATCATTAATTAAAATCATCAATAGAATAAAAATATAATCTTCAATTATATCGAAGAATAAGTCTACATTTATTATATGATCTAATACCGATAAGTGTACTCATGGCGGATGATTATCCCGAGATCTTGTCTGTGGAGTGTTTGAGGAGACCTCCTAAGCAGGAGATCAAACCGGAGGAGATGGACGAAAAAGTAAAAGAGAGAACGATTGATCGCACTTCCCAGATAGTGCTTCGTAAGGCTATGGAGGATGGCACCGATACTGTCTGGGATCGAATAGAGAGACAGACTCCTCATTGTAAATTTTGCATTGAAGGCGTATCATGTCAACGTTGTGCAATGGGTCCCTGCAGGATCATGGGTGGCGATCGAACTAGAGGAGTATGCGGAAATGATGCCGATTTAATAGTTGCTAGGAATCTTTTAGATTGGGTCGCTATGGGTGCAGCTGCGCATTCTGATCATGGAAGAGACGTAGTGGAAGCTGTACTGAAAGGTGCTACAGGTGAGGCGCCTGAATACCCAGTAAAAGATGTTGAAAAACTCAACTTACTAGCTAGGGAATATGGCATAAATACTGATGGCACAACTAGGCAAATCGCAGAAAGACTTGCATTAGCAATGATGGAAGAATTTGGTACCATACGTGGTAATCTACAAATGATTAATCGAGCTCCCGATGCGAGTCTGCAAATATATGAGAAGGCAGACATATTACCTCGCGGTATAGATCGTGAAGTAGTAGAAGCAATGCACCGTATACACATGGGTGTAGGAAATGATCCTTATGATGTAGTAATGCACGGATTCCGTGCAGCGATGTCCGACGGATGGGGCGGCTCAATGCAAGCCCAAGAGATGTCTGATGTTCTTTTTGGTACACCAGATATACGGACGTCACGTGTCAATCTTGGAGTATTGAAAGAAGATCACGTGAATGTTGCCCTCCATGGCCATAACCCTGTGTTATCGGAAATGCTAGTGATGGCGGCATCTGATCCTGAGATAGTGACAAGAGCCAAGAACGTTGGCGCTGCAGGTATCAATCTAGTTGGTTTATGCTGTACTGGGAATGAACTACTCATGCGAAAAGGGATACCGCAAGCGGGAAATCATCTCGATCAAGAGTTGACAATTATAACCGGTGCACTGGAGGCTATGATAGTTGATTATCAATGTATATTCCCATCACTTCCCTTTACAGCGGCTTGCTATCATACTATTGTCTTCTCCACATCACCTAAGGGAACTATGGCAGGATCAGAGTATGTAGAGGTGGAACCTGAGAATGCATATCAGCAATCTAAGCGAATGTTAGAGAAAGCCATTGATAATTATCCCAATCGGCAAGCTGATAAGATACTCATCCCAGATGATCCAGTAGAGGCAATGGTTGGGTTCTCAGTAGAGGCTATAAAGAAGGCACTAGGTGGGACTCTTAAGCCATTACTTGATGCAATATCTTCAGGAAAAATACGCGGCGCTGTAGGAGTCGTTGGTTGCAATAATCCTCACATCAAACATGATTATGGGCATGTATCTCTAGCCAAAGAATTAATCAAAAGAGATATCCTAGTCGTTGAGACTGGATGTGCAGCCATAGCATCAGGAAAAGCTGGACTGTTACAACCATCAGCTATCAATATGGCAGGGGATGGACTGAAAGAAATATGTGGTTCACTAGGGATTCCACCAGTGTTACATATGGGATCTTGTGTAGATAATACTCGCATACTGAATCTAGTAGCTGATCTCGCCAATTTAGCAGGTGTTCGTATAGATCAACTCCCCGTGGCTGGTGCAGCACCTGAATGGTACTCTCCCAAGGCAGTGTCTATTGCTGAATATTTTGTGGGGACTGGAGTTAGCACCCTATTAGGAGTTATGCCACGAGTTGGAGGCAGTCCATATGTCACTAAGATGTTAACCGACGATATCGAACACTTAATGAATGCTAAATTCTGGGTAGAGCCTGATCCACGCAAGGCTTGTGCTATATTATATGATCACATCGAGCAGAAACGTAAGATGTTGGGGATGTAATTGCACAGACTCAAACCCTTTATTCTTTACTTCTGACTGCATAGCAAACCCGATGGATTAATAAAAAGAGGAAAGGAATGTTTAAGTCGATCCCGTGCTGATTGAGGTAGACAAACCGCTCATGTCGACATTAAGTTGGATCACGTCAGCTACTCTCTTAACATGATTGGTTGATAAGTTGATGCGTGCAGCTTTTAAGACTGGCTTTTTAACATTCAACTCGTCCACTGATTCTTTCTTGAGATCTATTATGAGGCTTGATACTGACCAATTATTAGTATCAATCCAAGCGCCTTTTAGTTGGCCTATTAGGCGCCCATCACTAGTGATTACATCTCTCTCATCGAGATGGCCCATTTCTAGGGGTTGGCTCTTAGTAGTTGTTTCTTGCAACATTATCCCTCGTGATAAAATTACACAACCCGGGCATTATAACAGTATCGTCAACCATCCTTATTCAACATCCTCATCAATATGTCGCGATCCTCTTTGTCAATAGCTCGCGTTACAAATAAGAGCGCAAAATATACTGCAGCACCTATCCCTAATGAAAGGAATAGACTCATTCCAGGAAAAATGAATAAGACTAAACCCATCCCTGTTGCTGCTACCATCGGCTTCAATAATATATCTGTCAAATCTACTTTGAAAACTCTAGTACTCATGAAATAGAATGCCACGGCGGATATGCTGAATAATGCGAAGGAGAATGCTGCGGCAGCACCTATTTCCTTGAATGTGGGGATGAGCACTATGCATAATATCACATTAGCTAGTGCACCTACTCCAGATGCCACAGTGTTTAGCCTTATGAGCGATGCTGATGCTAAAACACTACCTATTCCTACGCCGAAAAATGAAACCGCTACTGATAAAATTAAAATGCGAAAAACACTGGCTGAAGGAAGAAATATGTCAGGATAAAATAATAATATTATGTCTTCAGCTAGGAAGATTCCGCCCACTGCTATTGGCAATCCTAACGCGAACATATACTTCATAGCTTTCTGTTGTGTGAGCCTTGCTAAATCCGTAGAGGTATGATATAGCCTTGATATTACAGGAAGTAAAGCATTCATCAATACAGTAGGCACTGATACCAACACTACGACCATGTTGAATGCTAAATTGTAATACCCTGTTGCTTCGCTAGCATCATGCACAGTTCCTCCTGCACGAAGTATTATTTGCCATACTAGGACAGCATTAAGTGAATACAGAGAGGTTTGCATTACACCGGAAGTCGCGTACGGTGTAGCTCTCTTCAATTGACTTAAAGATCCTCTGATATCTATTTTTCTAGAAGGAACAACTACTCGTTTAGTAGTTACAATGTAACTCAGTATGACTAGGAGAATACTACCAGCCAGAACAACTAATACCACTATTTCTAACCCAAATCCCAATATCAATAATATGATGGCCGCTGAAACTGTAAATGCTCTTTCTACTAAGTTAGTGTACATCACATAGTGCATACTCTCGAATGCGGTTAGCATCGAGTTGAAAGTCATAGTGATCCAATTGAATGCTGTGGCAAGTGCTATTATTAGTATAGCAAATGTGACCAGGTGAGGCGGCTTATCTATGAGCACTACAATAGCCATAATGCCCAATGATAACGCTCCAAGGATTCCGCGGAGAAATATGGTATTAGTAAGATGCTGTGATGCCTTACTATGATCTGGGGCCACTTCTACTACCATTTGGAAGCCTAGTCCGAAGTCAGTTATTATAAAAATTAGTGAAGATAGTGAAAATGCATAAGTGTATGTACCATACTGTTCGGGTAGGTAAGAGGCTAGAAATATTGATAATATAAAAGTAGATATTTGGCTAGCCACTTGGACGGTGCCCAATGCTAAGCTATTCCTTGCAACGTTTCGCACCAACCCCATAACTTCCTCTTCCCCGTTAGGGTGAATCTATTCGAACCGGCATTATTTAATGACCTTTGTAACTACCGCCGGAAAATTATGGTAAGTACTGCTACTATCAAAAATGTAATACCGGTCAGAACAGTATCTCCGGTGATATACCAAACCACAAGAGCCATTATGCCAGGTATGATTAAGAACAATATTACTTTAACTAAAATTATGATTAATACAATCCCTATAATCAGCATCAGGATTAGAGCGAGGGATGATATTCCCCCTCCTACAATAGCTGACAATCCTTCACTCAATACCATATTCTGCACGCTCTAGGATATAATCTTCTAGATTATCTTATGCATAATTGCTCAGATATTTTACGAAAATGTTCCATTGTGATTCTAAGTCCCTCATCTAGAGATATCTTTGGTTCCCATCCGAGCTTTGTCTTCGCTAGCGTTATATCAGGGTTACGGCGGCTAGGATCATCGATTGGCAAAGACCTATGAACTATTTTGGATTGATTGCCCGCCATAGAATTAATCTTCTTGGCTAAATCTATAATACTAATTTCCGCTGAATTTCCTAAATTGACTGGTCCTTTAAGATCGGATGTCATTAGACAAACAAGTCCGTCAATCATATCATCAATATAGCAAAAAGAGCGAGTTTGACTTCCATCACCATAGATTATTATGTCATCTCCCATAATGGCTTGAATTATGAAATTAGATACGACTCTTCCATCATCTAATGACATATGAGGTCCATATGTGTTGAATATCCGAGCTATGCGGATGTCGACTCCAAGCTGCTTCTCATACGCTATCAATAAAGTTTCAGCTAAGCGCTTAGACTCATCATAACAGGCGCGCGGACCAATGGGGTTCACATTACCCCAATAATTCTCACACTGAGGATGCACCAGAGGATCGCCGTATACTTCTGATGTAGATGCTTGCAATAATGTAGCACCATATCGTTCAGCGATATCCAACATATTCATTAACCCTACTATTGAGGTTTTGATAGTATGGATAGCATCTTTTTGATACTGAGCAGGAGAGGCAGGACATGCTAGATTGTAGATGCGATCTACTGCAATATCTCTAGGTTCAATAATATCATGATAGATTAATTCAAAATGGGGAGATGATAATATAGGTGCTAAATTTCTTTCCGAACCGGTATCCATGTTGTCCCAGCAATAGACTTTATGGCCTTCGGAGATCAACCGTTTACAAAGATGGGAGCCGATAAAACCCGCACCTCCTGTGACCAGCACCCTTTCCATGATTACTTGAACGATGGACGGGTATTAAATCATCTACGGCTCATATGTCAATAATTAGCTAAAAAGAACCCATATTCATAATTAATAATCATTTATCGATCAGAATACTTATGATCATTAGTCTTTTTGTTCTGATCAATTTATGGTAAGCCAATATGCTTAGAAATATATTTATCAATCCGTTTCTGTAACAGACTTTCATGAAAGTCCTCATTACTGGCGGTTCTGGTCAGTTAGCATCATATCTCTTCGAGAAAATGAAAGATGATTATGATGTGACCGGCATAGATACACGTCTGCCAATACATGAGGCAGCCATGGGACGAGTGATTAATGCAGATATACGTGACTTAGACGCCATGATTAAGGCCTCTAGAGATAGTGATGTTATAATTCACACTGCTGCTCAGGTATCTGTACAACGCTCTACAGAGAATCCCTCATACGATGCCGATATAAATGTTATGGGTACAATAAATACTCTCAAGGCAGCTATGGAATCCGAGGTGGGAAAATTCATATACATTTCGAGCGCCGCCGTTTATGGAGATCCTCAATACGTGCCTATAGATGAAGCACATCCTTTGGATCCAAAGTCATTTTATGGAGTTAGTAAATTATGCGGTGAATATTACGTCAGAGCTTTTGGAAGCACATTTGATTTAGACTGGATCATCATAAGGCCTTTTAATTTCTATTCTCCAAGAGCTGATCCCTCCTCACCATATTCAGGAGTCATAACAAAATTTGCTCAAGCTACAAAAGAAGGCAATCGGCTATGTATCGAAGGCGATGGGCTTCAGACTAGGGATTTTCTTCATGCTAAAGATGTAGCGAGATTGGTATCAATAGCGGCATCATCGGAAGTTTCTGGAGAAACTTTCAATTGTGGTTCAGGTGAAAAGACTAGTATAAGAGAACTAGCTGACTTGTTCTCTACGATATCTCCTGAAAAGGTAGAGGTAGTGCATACTGCACCTCGTACTTCCGATATAAGAGATTCAGTGGGTGAGGTATCGAAAGCTGAGCGACTTTTAGGATTCCGGACGAAGGTAGGTCTTGAAGAAGGCCTTCGAGATTTCTTCCAGTAATCAGTATTCGCTTTCAGTCATGAATGCATTCATATCGATACTGTAATTATAATCTTCAGTGGTTCCATCAATCATATCGATTGTAGCTCTTATGCTGTTCTTTTCGAAGACTATGCTGGCATTCTTGACTCTTGCTTTGAATAAATTTATTCTCTTACCTGCTTTCGTCAATCGCCTCTCATCACAGTATAGAAGGCCAGCATTTACCAAGGAATTGATTTTTCTATAAGTAGCAGCGATAGGTATGTTTAATTTTTCAGATAATTCAAAGGCGCTCTTTGCTCTACCCATGGTAGCTAATAGTATCTTAGCAGAATACTCATCCGTAAGTAGTTTTGATGTTTCTAAAGCATGCATGATATCGTATCCTGTAAAGGATAATTCAAATGTAGATTATATAATGTATCTCGATTGATTATCAAAACTGAATATGCGCTTTTAGGCCGTACCAGATAGGAAAATATTTCTAATTTTGACGTTATAATATAATTATTGATAATCAACTAGTTCCACATTATTATTTATACATTACAATATAATATAGCATGCTCTATTATAATATTAATCGATCTTTTAACAAATACATGTTACTGATTACAGGAATATAAACTGATACATTACATTCTTCTAATTCCAGATTTTCCCCTATATGATACCAAAAATATTGCAGCGAACACCATGATCGCTCCAGACGCTGTGAAAATAGTAAGTGATTCCCCAAGGATTAGTACAGCTAGTAGGACAGCGAATACTGATTCAGACATAAGGATGGTAGCGGAGGTCACAAAAGTGAGAGATTGCAAACCTTTCGCCCACAAAAGAGTCGGTACTGAAGTACACAACATTCCAACAAATAATATGGCCGATAGAGTCTCATCTGAAGCATTACCTATATTACCATTTACCAGTGCCATAGGTAGTAAGAATAATGGAATTAGTAAATGGAATCCAGTAACCCATTCTTCAAAACACATCTTCCTGGTAGCGAGCCTATTCATTGGATAAGATATCGCAATACATAATGAAGCTCCCATTAGCATGAGGTTACCTATCATATTACTTGAAGAAAGAGAGGAAGCATCCCATCCAGTAGATATAGTAAATACTCCCAGTAATCCGATGACCACTCCTAATGCCCTACTAGTTCCTAAGCGCTCCTTGAATATTAATGCAGAAATGGGAGCGACAAAAATCATATTGCTCCCAACTATGAGGCCTCCTATCGAGGCGGGAGACATGGTTAGTCCAACATATTGTAAAGATACTAAGGCCGTGCTAGATATTGCTGAAGCCCATACTTCCCAGTGTCTGAATGCACTAATAGAAAATCTCCCTCTACGCAGTGAATATATCAGAGCTATCAGGCCACCGATAGCAGAAGTCATAGCTCCGAAAAACAGCGGGTTAAGATCTCCTATTCCTTGCTTAATTACTACGAATTGAGAGCCGAATAACAAGCTAGCCATTAGTGATAGAGCCGTAGCTCTCCGAATATTTTGTTCGCCTCCATTCGTAGTCGTGTACATAATATCTCGCTAGCAGCTGCGAAGTGAATCGTTCCTCTCACTTAGACTTTATCAACACTTTCCTAGAGTGAATAACTACTCCGATCAATCAACAATAATGATAATGATATTATCAGTAGGTCTTGAAATTTCTTAACTCACTCGATGTATATTCTAATAAAACGTTCTCCATACCGGTATCTAATTCACATACTTCCGATAAGGTATTGTAGAAATAAACTCCCGATAGTGGTAAGATGTTCAATCGCATACTTTTCGCCACCGATTTCTCCGAGCGGTCTCTACGGATGTTCGACACTTTACTGGAACAGAGAGAACTAGGAGCAAAAGAAATTATTCTCATGTTCGTCTCCGACCAAGATAGTTCATTAACAATAGAGCAGAGAAACACATTGGATGAACTTCATGAGCGGCTGCTGGGAGCAGGCATCCCATCACGAGAAATAATTGCATCAGGCGATCCAATTGTTGAAATATTGAAGGCGGAGAGACGAGAAAATGTCGATCTTATAGCTATGGCTTCCAGCGGAAAGCGCCGTGCCAAGGAATTATTTGTAGGATCTACATCGATGGGAGTGTTACGATCAGCCGATCGACCAGTATTACTAGGAAAATCTATGGAATTAAGATCTATATTGGATAAGGCACTAGTTCCTCTTGATTTAGCCTCTTGTCCCGCTATAATAGATCATATACTTCCAAACCTTATTGAATTAGGCCTTAAACAGGCAATATTATTCCATGTAGTGCCGTCCACTCATTTCGAAATAGAAGATAGTGATCGTTTTACTAGCGTAGATGAATTGTTAAATCAACATCAAGAAAAACTTTCAGATAAAGGATGTGAGCTATCTGTTCATGCTCATTATGGAACTATTTCATACAATATACTAGAAGCAGTTCGCGAATTCAATCCCTCAATAATTGTCATGGGTATACACCGTCGCTCACTCTTGAGAGAGATAGCATTAGGAGGCAATGCCGAGGAAGTTATTAGACGATCGCCTATCTCGCTTCTGGTGGTCCCGTGCGAAAAGTAATAATCTCGCGTTCTGTGCCATTACTACTCCTAGCAGCGGCTGTATCATCATTTTTCCGCCAACCGGATTGGAATATATACTGGCCAATGATTGGGATGTGGGCCTTAATATTAGTGACTATAGTGCCCCGCCGCTTAGGAAATATGCCATTTACAACAATAGGCATAATAGTGATGTTAATCACTCCTCATATGGCTCCTTCTATCGCTCCAGATCTACAATTCATAATATTACCAGTATTGGTCTTCATATTATCATATCTAACATTGAGTGTCCGAGACATTGGCGCACGTGATCTAATTCCTGAACTATCTGCATTGCTTGCCAGCGCATTCGTCGGACTCTCCGCTCTAGCATATTTCTACATTGATCAGATGGTTGGCAGCACACTCATATCTAGCAATGAAGAATTTATGCTACATTTAATCTCAGGATTAATAGGTATAGCCATGATGACACTCCTTTCCCACTTCATGATGCGAGCGATGATGATTAAAGGGGACTCAACATGAATCAGGAAAATAACTCATCCGCCCCATATCCTGTAGATTCAGTTAATGATGAACGAAGAGAATTGATAAGTATCAGATTAGGACTTATTGCATTATCCACGATTCTAGTAATTTCTGTCCTTTTCTGGAAGCCTTATCCTGCTCTAACTTCGCTCATGTGCATGCTACTGATATTGCTCCCACGTCAAGCTCGCTTGAGATTATGCATGCCTCTACCTTGGACTATGGCAGCATTAGCATCGTTAGTGACTGTACTTCATTCTGCAGGGATATTATTAGGCGCATATGATCTAGTGTGGTGGTGGGATCTACTAACACATTTTATGGCTACATCCGTACTTGCTGTGGCAGCTAATTTAGTAATACTAGTTCGTGGCAGGCAAGCCGTACCACATGCACTTCCGACAAAATACGTTCCTCTTGTATCGTTGGGCATGATCATCATATTGGGCATTATATGGGAAATAGCAGAGTTTGCTGCCGACGTATTCCTTAACACTATGACTCAATACTCATTGCATGATACTGCTATTGACTTATCTGTAGATATATTAGGAGGAGTTCTAGTGGCGATACTAATCCCTCCATATCTTGATAGTTTAGATGAAGGCTACGGAATCTGCGAAGTCAACGTTGCTGAGCCATGAGTAGCTGTAAGTATTCACTCAACTGTGGTCCAAGTTCTGGATCCTCAAGAGCCAACTCCATAGTTGTTTTAAGCCATCCTAACTTATCTCCGATATCGTATCGACGGCCCTCGAATTTTAACCCATAAACTTTCTCCTCTTTACTCAGCAGACGGAGGGCGTCAGTAAGCTGTATTTCGCCACCCCGTCCTGGAGGAGTACGCTCTAAACAGTCGAATATGCGCGGCGATAGTACATAAGTTCCAGTTATTCCCATATCTGATGGAGCCTCTTCTGGCGATGGTTTCTCTACTAAATCCTCTATATCATATAAATTATCAGATATGTTCGTTCCTTTGATTATACCATAATCTTGTACCTTATCTCGAGATACTGGCTCTACAGCTATAATCGAGCCTCCAAGCTCAGCATGCATATCTATCAATTGCTTAACTACTGGGACCTTAGATAAATTGATAGTGTCGCCCAACATGACTGCGAATGGTTCATTTCCAACATGCTGCCTTGCCAAAAGGACAGCGTCCCCCAGGCCAAGCGGAACTTTTTGTCGCAGATAATGAATATTAGCCATGTTAGCTATACGTATTATCTCTTCAAGATCCTCTGTCCGGCCATTATTACCAAGTACATTTTCTAACTCTAGGGATCTATCAAAATGATCCTCAATAGAGCGCTTTCCCCTTCCTGTAATTATTAAGATGTCCTTAATGCCAGAGGATACTGCCTCTTCCACTACATATTGAATAGTTGGCTTGTGAACTACAGGAAGCATTTCCTTAGGCATATCTTTAGTAAGAGGTAGGAACCGTACTCCAAGTCCTGCTGCCGGTATTACTGCTTTCATTCTATCACCAACATATTCCTTCATAATTTTTTGTTTTAGTGACGCCACGACCATCGATAACCAATTTATCTCCATATATTTCGGGAGATGCAAATTCGGGCCATTCTGTCACGATTACTGCTACATCTGCACCCTCTAAACACTCGACAGCGGAGGAACAATACGTTATATCTGGATAAATTTCCTGGAAGT
>JAAYTA010000086.1 GCA_012518185.1 Methanobacteriota archaeon | reverse complement strand
TGTAGAAGGAGATGATGTCGATTCTGAGGATGTCGATCCCACAGCATTGTTAAGAAAAATAAGTAAGTCTCGATTAAGTAAGGAAAAGCTCAAGGATAATGATCATAGAATCATTGGACAGCGATTAGATCTATTTTCTTTCTACGATGTAGCTCCAGGCATGGTGTTCTGGCATCCTAAGGGACTGATGATCAGAAATATGCTCATGGAACTTGCAAGAAAAGAACATTGGCAGGCCGGCTATCAGGAGATCAAGACACCGCAAGTTATGAGTGATGTATTATGGAAAGTCTCAGGTCACTGGGCACATTATAAAGATAATATTTTCCTAACCAAATATGATGATCGACAATTCGCAGTCAAGCCTATGAATTGCCCCGGTGGAATTTTAGTGTTCAGTAGTCGTGAGAGGAGTTATCGCGAACTTCCTCTGCGCATGTTAGAGTTTGGAGAAGTTCATCGAGTAGAACTATCGGGCGTACTTTCTGGATTATTCAGAGTAATTCAATTCACACAAGATGATGCGCATATTTACTGCACTGAGGAGCAGATGGAAGAAGAAATAGCTAACGTTATCGATTTGGTTGATCGATTCTACAAGATATTTGACTTTAAATACCGTATGGAATTATCTACCAGGCCAGAGAAAGCAATGGGCGATCCAGCACTATGGGAAAGGGCTGAAAAAGCTCTAAAGAAAGTTTTAACTGATCGCGGAACTGATTTCGAAATTAACGAAGGCGATGGAGCATTTTACGGTCCAAAGATAGATTTTAAAATATGTGATTCACTTGGAAGAGAATGGCAGACGGCCACTATCCAGCTTGATTTCCAGATGCCGGAAAGATTCCAGATAAAGTATGTAGGAGAAGACGGAAAAGAGCATATGCCCATAATGATACATCGTACGGTCTATGGATCATTAGAGCGATTCATGGGCATATTATTAGAACATCTTAATGGGAATTTGCCCACATGGTTAGCGCCTGTACAGGTGCGAGTAATATCATTCCGTCCCGATAATGCTGAGGCTGCTACTAGAATTCATGATCGCTTATTCGATCTCGGATATCGCGTGGAACTCGACTTGACTCATGGTACAGTTGAGGGTAAAGTTCGTGACGCCGAGCTGCAGAAAATTCCATACATCTTAGTCATTGGAGATAAGGAAGAGAAGAGTAATACTGTAGCAGTAAGACGCCACGGAGAAAGATCGCCTCGCTACGGTGTAAAATTTGAGGAGTTCATTGACCAGCTGACTAAGGAGTGTGACCTCGATAGTCTTGGCGGAGCAGTATGAAAAGAGTGGTGCTCATCACTGGCCCGCCCTGAGCAGCGGCGCCTGTACTTTAATACAGCATGGACGATGTTTAGATTAGGTGGTAGTTCTGAAGATCTGCATGCTCGATCCACTGTTTTTCCCATATATGGGAGGAACGGAAAAAGTGGTGAAGGAAGTCGGAGCACGCCTTGTGCGCAATCATGGTCACGAAGTCCAAGTGCTAACCTCTATGATCCCTCAGGCGAACGGCAGCGAAGTCGAGTATATCGACGGCATGCAAGTCATTAGATCTCCCTCGCTCTATCTGGAACGTCTTCCAGGGTTCCTCCCTCCGCCGTTCACGCTATCTCCACTCATACGCCGTGAGATCATGGGCAGATGTGCCGGTGCTGATGTATATCATGTGCACAATCGTTTCTGGTATCCGCTCTCAATATATCATGAGGCAAGGCAGAGAGGAGAGCTCTCCTTAACAATACATAATGCAAGACCCAGAGGGATTTCTGAGCAGGTTGACCGCTGGGGAGGATTGTTTGATGACATCGTTGGCCGCAAGGTATTCGAGCTATGCGACCACATTAGCTGTGTGAGCCAAGCAACACTCGATGATACTATACCAATAGACCATCAGGATAAAGCTGAAGTGATATACAACGGAGTCGACATCTCATTGTACAGGCCGGGCCTTGATGCGTCGGAGTTACGTGAGACTCTGGGTCTTGGCCCTGGACCGATCATATTGTCAAATGGACGCCTAGTGGAGCAGAAAGGATTTCCCACCCTCATCAACGCAATGAGGCTCGTTCGTGATGCGATAAAGGATGCTCAGCTGGTAATAATAGGCCGGGGACCCATGAAAGATGATTTGATAGAGTTGGCTCGAAAGAATGGTCTAGAGGACTCAATAAGATTCGTCACTGGTATTCCAGAAGAGGAATTGCCAAGGTACTACAACATGTGTGACGTCTTCACTCTGGCATCATATTATGAGCCAGCAGGGATAGTCTTGCTGGAGGCAATGAGCTGTGGCAGAGCAGTAGTTGCATCAGACGTGGGCGGCATTCCTGAGATGATTTCCAATGACTGCGGAGTCCTAGTGCCTTCAAGAGATCATGAGGCTCTGGGATCCGAACTCATAAGGATAATTTCCGATACAAATCTTCGCCGATCCATGGAGCATGCGGCCCGCAACCGGGCCGTAGATCATTTCGACTGGGATATCATAGCACGTAGATGGGATCTATCATACAGAGAAATAGTAGAATAAGAAAAGGAGGGGCCCAAGGCCCAGAAAGATTTTACCTAGAGTGGCATGATCCATCTCTAAGTCGGAGATGATCTCCCTCACAGGATGCTCCATGTTGGGCACAATTGCGTTGTCCATGTGAATTGTGATCATCACACTGCTGATAGCACTGGTTGCAGGATTGAGTGTTATGATTGCCATTACACGCGCCTGCATGCTCCTGGCAAACACCAGTATCAGAGTTATCGCCAAACAACTGATGGCGATCGCTCGATGCGAGATTATCGCCAAAGCCGTTAGGTCCTGTGGCCATAACTACTCCCGCAAAGAGAAGGGTGGCAGCAAGACCGACTGCACCTATCATAAGTATCTTACCCACTTGCATTTTAATTCCTCCCGGGTCTCCGGGCAATTAGATGCAGTGGATGAAAAAGCTCTTCTCTTTTATGACGGAAAAAGCTGCAAAAGCTGCAAAAGCACTTAATTTGCTCGATCAATGGATATGCGAACAATATTTCCCATGCCTCGCCGCTCCCGGATTACTAGCCCCTTCTCCTCCAATCGATCTAACGTTCGTGATACTTTAGCATCCGACATCTTAGTCCCCGACACTATGTCTCTCTGGAGTTGTTCACCACTAGCATCTACAAGTGAGCGAAAGACTGTACGTTCATCACCACTTAACAAACGAAGTATGAGTCGCGCATCATCACCTGCGCCATCAACTTCCTGATGAGGATACCTCTTCCCATTATAGATAGGAGAGTCACTCGTCATATTATTCGATTGATTAGTTGATGGCAGGCGATCAGCCGTTTTGAAATCGCGTTCGAAGTATTGTTGAGGCATACCTGATCTCATTCCGGTAATAATCAAGATTGCTCCACTAGCTCCTACCATTACTGCACCGAGAATAGCTAATACCATATTGTGGGATTCATATGCACTTCGTATTCCACTCATCCCCGAGTGGCCACCAACTCCCACAGGCGTCAAAAGAGCATAAACAATCAATATTAGACCTAATATCAGAATAATCAAAGCGAACGGTGACCATCGATCATTCATCACTCTTTCATGATTCTGAACAGATATATCATTGATGGAGAAATGATAGAAAAATATGAAAGAAGTTTTAGCCCGTACTACGGACTATTTTTGCTATAGCATCGCCTGCCTGGACAGTATTGAGTGTTCCACCCATATCTGCAGTTACAAGTTTTTGCTTCATAGCCATGCGTACTGCAAACTCAATCATATTGCCGATGTCTGGACGACCTAATTGATCCATCATAAGCTTGCCAGCTAAAATAGCAGCAATTGGATTGGCTTTTCCTTGTCCGGCGATGTCGGGTGCTGATCCATGGACTGGCTCAAACATAGATACCCCATCCGGGCAAATATTGCCCGATGCAGCAACGCCCAATCCGCCCATGATTTCTGCTCCGATATCAGTGAGGATATCTCCGAACATATTGGGGCAAGCAACGACGCCAAAGCGTTCAGGAGATCTGATAAGCGCCATAGCCATAGCGTCGACATACATGTATTCGACATCTATTTCATGATGTTTTGATCGTTCATTGAATACCTCTCTCCACAATCCATACAGTGAGGTGCATACATTGGCCTTATCAACTGCAGTCACCTTCTCCTCACCAAGCCGCTTAGCTGTTTCAAAGCAGTAATCAGCAAAACGCTCAATGCCTTTCCGAGACATCATACCGATCTCAAATGCAAACTCTTGGTTCGAAGATGCCTTGGATGATAGCGATAAATTGACATCGTAGAGACGACGTTTCAATGACATATTGGCAGTTGCTTCCTTACCGTCCAATATGCCGCCGGCGCCCATGTAAAAGTCCTCAGTATTTTCTCTGAGGAACAATATATCGAAGTTTTTCTCCCCTTTGAGCGGAGTATATGGATGCCATGCCTTAGATGGACGTAGGTTGATGTATTGATCAAAAGTAGTGCGCATCTTGATAAGGATGCCTTTTTCCAATACGCCTGGTGCCACTCTTGGATCTCCTATCGCTCCAAAATAAACGGCTTTGCGATCGCGTAGGAACTTGATATCCTCATCAGTTAGTAGCTCTCCGGTGTCGAGATATCTATCTGAACCAAGATCCATATAGTCCAATTGAAGCGTTATATTCTCTACATCAGCCGCGGCCTGGAGGACTTTTATGCCCTCAGCAACAACTTCCTTACCAATGCCATCTCCTGGGACTACTGCGATCCGGTACATCTCTTTGCCTCCTTTATTCTATTCATTAGACCGCCAGAGCTAATTAAATCTCTGATATATTGCGGATATTGAGGGAATGTCCATTCTTTCCCAGACTTATCATTTTTGACAGTGCCATTTTCGACATCGACAGAAACTACATCTCCTTCCTCTGCCTCAATTTTTGCTTCCACTAATACAAGACCAATGTTAATGGAATTTCTATAAAATATCCGGGCAAATGATTCAGCGACTACAGCAGTCACACCAGCTTGCACTAACGCCCGTGGAGCGTGTTCCCTTGATGAGCCACATCCAAAGTTCTTACCTGCAACAATCACATCACCTTCAGTGATCTGATCTGCAACCCCAGGCCGTACTTTCTCGAATACAAATTCTCCTAATCTATCATTATATTCGCTTACCAATCTCTCCGCCGGGATTATCTGGTCGGTATCAACGTGGTCTCCAAACTTCCATACTTTTCCGCTAAGTTGCTCCATTATAGCACCTCCGGAGAGACTATCTTTCCAGCAACTGCACTAGCTGCTACCACTGCTGGTCCAGCTAGATATACTTCCGAGTCCTGATGACCCATTCGCCCTATGAAGTTACGATTGGTGCTAGATACGCACTTCTCTCCCTTTGCCAGAACACCCATGTGTCCGCCAAGACAAGCTGCACAAGTTGGTCCAGATACAAATGCACCAGCCTTTGTAAATATTGATATTAAGCCTTCATCCAGGGCCTGCTGATATACTTCCGTCGATGCAGGTACAACTATCATACGTACATCATCACGGACTTTCTTCTCTCTAAGAATCTCAGCTGCAACTCGCAAATCTTCAATTCTACCGTTAGTGCAGGATCCGAGGAATGCCTGATCAATTTCCACATCCACCTCACTAACAAGTCTACCATTGCTCGGCAAGTGCGGAAACGCTACCATATAGTCTAACTCACTGAGATCATATTCGAGCACGCTAGAGTAATTTGCTTCCTTATCTGCTCCCACTGGCGTATACTTACCCCTCACGCGACCCTTTAGGTGAACATCAGTCGCAGCATCACATGGGAATATACCAGTCTTTCCACCTGCTTCAATAGCCATGTTGCTGATGGTTAAGCGATCATGTACAGGTATATTGTTCACGCCCATACCTGAGAACTCAAATGCCTTGTAATTAGCACCATCGACGCCAATATCGCTGATCAGTTTCAGTATGAGATCTTTTCCCGAGACATTCTTAGTGAATGTTCCCGTGAGACGTACGTCAATAGCTTCTGGCACTTTGAACCATAGACGGCCCTCAGCAAAACATGCTGCTGCCTCTGTAGAGCCAATACCGGTCGAGAAAGCGTTGATGCCACCATATGTACAAGTGTGTGAATCGGCACCCACGATGAGGCGGCCAGGTGCAGCAAATCCCTCATCTACCATTACCTGATGACATACTCCTCCCCTTCCTACTTCGAAGTAATTGGGGAGTTTCCAATTCTGAACAAAGCGTCTCATCAAGGCAGCTTGCTCAGCAGATGCAATATCCTTGTTAGGGACAAAATGGTCAGGTATCAGTACTATCTTTTCACGCACCGGCTCGCATTCCAGGGCTTCAAATTCCTGAAAGGCCAATGGTGCGGTGACGTCATTAGCCATAACATAATCGATCTCTGCCTCTATTATCTGGCCCGCATATGCATCGACGCCAGATTTGGCAGATAAGATCTTTTCTGAGATTGTCTTGCTCATTTGTCATCATTCCTTTCTACAGTAGAGGCGATCAAGGGCCTCCATAGTCGAATCTACCGACGTCTGGACGATATCGGAGCCAATAGCTTTTCCGACCGACATGAGAGTTTTATCTCCATCCCGAGATACTCTTACACTCACTTCGCACAGTGCGTCGCTCCCACCAGTGATAGCATTAAGGCGATATTCTACCAGATGGATGTCATTTCCCATCACTGATTTTATTGCATTGATGGCGGCATCCACTGGCCCGATGCCGATAGCGGAACCGGTCTTTTTCTCTCCGTTTACCTCAATAGAGACCATGGCAGTGGGAGTAGTGTTCATACCAGTGAATACGGCAAACTCTTTTAGCTTTACCTTTCTAGATTCCCTTTCACCTAAGATATGAGATGCCAGAGCGACGAGTTCCGCATCATCGACCTCTTTTCCAGAATCGGCAAGCCTTTTCACTTTTTCTACAATTTGATCTATCTGCTCATCTACAAGATCAATGCCATATTCTGATAATTTAGAGCGAACACTATGAGCTCCACTGTGTTTGCCCATTACAATGTTACGTTGGACTCCAACCAGTTCTGGTCCAAAAGCCTCATACGTCGATGGGGCACCCATCACTCCATGTACATGGATTCCTGATTCGTGTGCAAAAGCATTAGATCCAACAATTGCTTTAGTCGGAGGAATGGCATAGCCAGTTAGGCGAGAGACTAGCTTAGATATTGGACCAATTCGACTAGTATTGATATTTGTAGATACTCCATAGAAGGCCATGAGTCCTAGTACGGTCTCATCAAGAGCGGCGTTTCCAGCTCTCTCTCCTAGACCATTCACAGTTACATGTACTTGTCTAGCACCTGCTCGTACGGCTGCATGTGAATTTGCTACAGCTAGGCCCAGATCATCATGACAATGTACTGAGATAGGAACATTGGTCACAGTCATCAGTTCCCTGATCAGATGCTCCATAGCGGGTGGCCCGATTGTTCCTACAGTATCCGGTACATTAATGACTTCAACTCCGGCATCTTGAACTACAGTATGCATTTTCTTCAGGAACTCTAGATCGGTCCTGGTGGCATCTTCACAACTGAACTCTACAGTCAGACCATGCTCTCTAGCATATTCTATAGCTGTCACAGCCTTCTCCACAACTTCATCTCTAGTTAACTTGAGTTTGTGTTGAAGATGTATATCGGACGTCGCTATAAACATGTGAATATAGTCAAGTCCACAATCAATAGCAGCATCTATATCACGCCTACTGCATCTAGCCAGCCCACATATACGTGAATCTAGATTTTCAGCAATTATGTTCTTTACTGCTTCCCTATCTCCTGGAGAGGCTATAGGGAACCCCGCTTCGATAACATCCACACCTAATTCATCAAGGGCCTGAGCTATCTTGACTTTATCACTACATGATAACGCAATTCCAGGCGATTGCTCACCATCACGAAGAGTAGTGTCAAAAATCCTTATTGCAGAAGGCAGGTCACCTGATAAGGCGAGAGCATTGTATGGACTAGTGTATACTCTCTTCCTATCAAGGGATGGGGCATTGGTAGATGATGTGTGCTCTAGCATATCTCGGTCGACCATAGAAATCGCCTCTGACAGCCCAAAATGTAGCGATGAGTCTAGGATAAGCGCAAAATCAATATGTATCCTGACTGGTGGCCGCAATACATGGACTTGTTAGTGTGAACGAAACAAGCATATATTAACCTTCCATGGAGAGCTCATTGCGTGCATAGATTGATATTTAATCAGACCTTCCTTCATTTGTCAAGATTATTATGGGAGGAAAAGGTACGATGAGAGGAAGATATTTTGTCTTAATCATCGTCCTATCCGGAGTGTTCATGTCAGTTCTGGACTCAGTGGCATTGAACATCGCCCTACCGGCCATTACTTCTGACTTTGGCGTATCGGTGGCCCAAGCTCAATGGGTCGTTACTAGCTACCTCCTCACACAAACATGTCTATTGATTGTTGCCGGAAAAATATCCGAGAGGACCGGGCAGGCGAGAATGTTTACAGTAGGCTTAGTAGTCTTCACCATATCCTCTCTCTTATGTGGATTATCCATTAATCTAACTCAATTGGTATTTTTCCGAGTATTGCAAGGTATCGGCGCATCTATGCTCTTCAGCGTTTCGACCTCTATAATATTCCTCTCATTCGATGTCACAGATCGCGGAAAAGCTATGGGATTTCTGGGATCAACCGTTGCAGTGGGTGCAATGCTTGG
This sequence comes from Methanobacteriota archaeon, assembly GCA_012518185.1. GTDB lineage: Archaea > Thermoplasmatota > Thermoplasmata > Methanomassiliicoccales > Methanomassiliicoccaceae > DTU008. Next base: position 26,847 of record JAAYTA010000086.1, on the reverse strand, counting down.
CCCCGTGATTGGTGGATTTCTCGTTGGCACACTAGGATGGCAATCAATATTCTTCGTAAATGTACCAACAGGTACAGTAGCAGCATTGGCTGCCGTAAAGATCCTTAAGATCGACGAATACTTGGTTGATAAGTTAGATATGGATTTACCGGGAACAGCACTATGGATAATATCAATGTCCTCATTGATGCTAATGCTGGGATGGCTGGGTCAGGACGGAGTTCTAACTCGACCAATAATTATTGCCTTTATAGTATTCATCATATCTCTCATATCATTTATTCGAAGAGAGAGTACTACTTCATCTCCACTCCTAGACATATCTGTATTCAAAGTAAAGCGTTTCACACTAGTTGGCCTGAGCATGATCATGTTCTTCCTCTCTATGAGTATGATTACTATTCTTGGACCATTCTATTATGAGGGTGTGTTAGATTTTGATCCTACTATAGTGGGCTTAATCTTCATGGTGATGCCAGCAGTTACCATGTTAGGCGCTCCGCTCGTTGGTAAGATGTACGATTCGAAGCGTTTTCGACCTTATACTATTACGGGACATCTCATACGAGCTGGCAGCTTTTTCTTAATGGCATACGGATTCCTAATATTGAGTCCCTTACTAACTGTCGTATCATTCTTCATCATGGGAATAGGTAGTAGTTTATTCCAAACTCCTAACAACACTGAGATGATGTTAGCTCTACCGAGGGAAAAGAGTGGATTGGCTTCCAGCATTCAAGCAACTGCTAGAAATCTTAGCATGGCTATGGGAATTTCAGTAGCTACTATCCTGATGACATTATTGATGGGTTCAATGGACTATGGAGCAATATCTGGAGGGCCTCTAGTTGGAGAGTTGGCCAGATCAGTCGCTATAGCAACAGTGTTCAGCGGCGTGATATCTATTGTCGGTGCAGCCATATCGCGGAAGACTTGGGGACTAATACGCAGGGAAGATGGAACGGTGCCTGTACGACTGGAGAAGGATTAAACTCCTCGTTCCTCTCCCCATATTAGTTTGTGTAGTTGAGGCAATATACGAACCCAGAGTCTATCCTCTAAGATCCAATCAGCTAACTCTTTCAACTCAGTACCGCCTACCGGAGTCATGATAATAGGACAGTTAATCTCATTCTCTCTCAGCATTTTTTTAGCGAATAGATAATCGACCCGATCAGCAATTATAAATTTAAGCTGGTCTCGAGGGCCAAGAAAGGTCATATTGTCTCTATGAACGCGATCGCTCATTCCTGATGATGGGCATTTAACATCCATGGATATGAGGAGGTCTTCAGAATCAGGCAGTATTTCCAATGGTATGGTACCATTTGTCTCTATGGTGACATGATGTTCTGAATCAAGTAGATCGTTTATGAGTTCAACGATATCCTCTTGTAGCATAGGCTCCCCGCCCGTCAGGCAAAGAAATGGTACATCCTCATTTTCGATCTCATCGATCAGTTGACCTACTGTAACCTCTCGACCTCCCGATCTAGCATATCGAGTATCGCACCAATTGCAATCCAGATTACATCCTTCAAATCGGACAAATGTAGTGGGAGTGCCCATTAACACTCCCTCCCCCTGCAATGATGTGAATATCTCAATAATTCTCATGACGATCCCTCATATGGAATTGGATCCTTCTCTCCCGCTTCCTCAAATCCTTTCAGACGGAGTAGGCATGATTCACAATGACCACATGCTACATCTCCTCCACTATAGCATGACCATGTGAGATCTAATGGAGCATTTAACTTAACAGCTAATTGAACTATCTCAGCTTTAGTCATATGCAATATAGGAGCCTCCACTCGTATGGGATTACCTTCCACACCTGCCTTAGTACCCACTCTTAACACTTCTTCAAAAGCTAAAAGGAATTCCTGGCGACAATCGGGGTATCCAGAATAATCAACACTGTTGACTCCAATAAATACGGCCTCACCGCCCTCTGCCTCACATAGACCGGCAGCAAGGCTCAGCATCAATATATTTCTCGCAGGAACGTATGTTACCGGTATCTCAGCACCTATATCATCTGATGAGTCGAGCAACGGTATCTCAACATCATTAGATGTCAGTGCACTGGTATGAAGATATGATAAATCAAGATCTAAAATGACGTGTCGATCTATGCCATAATGACGCGCAACTGCTTTTGCCGCGTCGAGCTCTCTAGAGTGTCGTTGACCATAGAGTATACTCAATGCCACAACATCGTAGCCTTGTGAGATCGCATGTGCTAGAGTAGTAGTGCTATCCAGGCCCCCTGATAATAATACAACTGCTTTCATACTTACAGCTCCCTACCTGCCCATGCAGTTTGTCCGCGCTCTTCGTCTAGTCCAACTTCAATCATTCGGACATTTGGCGTGAATTCTATCTCACTTACTAACCTATCTATTATTAATTCTGCCATTCCCTCTGCACTGCACTGTACCACATCTAAGATAACAATATCTTCCAATGGAAGTATGTAGCGCTTACTCCCCGATATTACTTCTACCTCATCACTTTGTTTGATTTTGACGGATGGTGATCGTCCTGGGAGGAGGACTCGATGATCTAGTTCATCCACGATTCCTTTGAGAGCCTTCTTCATGTCTCCAAAATCCATAATCATGCCGTCATCGCCCATATCACCATGCAATACCAAATGCAATACGTAGGAGTGACCATGGAGTCGTCCACACTTATCATGGCCGGGTATGAAGTGAGAGGCCGAGAACCGAATGCCGGAATAATTTCCATCAATGGCGATCCGCATGTGGTCAAGGACGCCATTATCATTATATTTGCCTTTCTAAGCAGTGAGTTAATACATAGATGCCAGAGCAGATGCTAAAGCTATAGAATCTCCATAAGATGTCTTGGCGCGTGAAGTGTCGATATACACGCTATCGATATTCAGCACCGGTGCACCCAGTGCGACTGCTCCACCTAAAAAATGCAAAGTTCTAAAGATCAGGTTGCCCGATATACCATCTGGTGCAATTATAACGTCACATTCATTGGCAGCATTTTCAATTAGTACTTGAAAATCTCTTGCCCGTATGCCTTCAGATGTGGCAATCTCAGTTGCTGCCTCCGCTGCTTCAATACTGCGATCTATCTCAGCCATACGTCCTTTATCGGAAGCCCTCCCTCCCGACATGAATCCTATCTCCGGCTCAATATCTAAGCGACGCATTAGCCTTGTCGAGAGTCTAGCAATCTCTACTTTTTCCGCTATAGTCCAACCTTCATCTATCCCCACCGGAGCCAGTAGAAACATTCTTCCCTCACATGGTTGCATGAATGCTGCTCTAAGAACTTTAGTTACCTGGAAAGTTTTCCTAATAGCTCCCATGGCATGGTTAGAATCTAGATCGCCTCTAACTGCTGCATCGATTCTCTCATTGAGCAGATCCTCTGCAAGTTTCCTAGCATCATTATAAAGAACAACGTCGGCGAAGCCGCTGTCTTCTGCCTCCATCTTCGCTCTTTTAGCCTTTTCCACATCCATTCCGACTCCTAAGCCTATACAAATCCCAGAACGTTGTGCGCGAAGACGAATGGATTCAGCAGTTAGCATCTCTAGGTCATTGACCTGAGCAATTATTAGATTTATCCTATAACTTACCCCATTAGCGAGACATGTTGAGATGCTACCGAGCTCTTACTCAGTTGCCTGCTATAGTATCTAATCGATAGTTGCTCCAATCTCTGAGTCCGAGGACTATCTCTAATTCCACAGGAGTCAGAAGTGGTTTATCATATCGCAAATAATCATCAATAGCAATACGAGGACATGCAGTAGACACGTAGGCATCGACTTCGAAGGGAAGCATGCGATCAGGATGAAATTCTTCCAAGGCAATCAGATAAGCAGATCGTCCATTTTCCTCCAGCATGCAACGCAATTTCCATGCAAGTTCCATACGATTCTGGCCAATTTTTGTCGACACCAGTATGGCAAATTTATTTGCCTGAGAAGCGCGTGCGATGGCGCCATGCCTCTGCCTCAATATCTTTTCCCTGAGTTCACTCAACTCTCTTACTTCTTGCATTAAGGGATCAATTACCACTACAGGAAGATCGGTCTCAACAGCTATACTCAGTGGATGGAAATCGCCACTTCCTATATACAAAAAACTCCCTACTTGATCCTTTAATGGCTCCACAGCACTGATGTTGCAACCTAGCACTTGGCCCTCGAATACTATCCGAGAATCTCCCTTACCTATCACAGTCTGATGCCCGTGATCTTCCAACCATTCCCTAATCATAGGGAGCATCTTCACATGTTGAACGGTTGTCAATACTCCCACTATTCCCTTGAGAAGAGGTAGCGATTGTGGTAAAAGTTTTGAGATATCCATATTCATGAATACCTCTACGAATAATACATTGGAGCCAATTTCCATAGAGGGTATTTCAGCATGCCCAAATTGTATCAATACATCAGCATAATCTAAGAAGCGTTGATCCACATCGCAAGCGCCATAGCAAGGATCGCCGATCAGTATACACTTTCCAGACGTACGATACTCGATCTCTTCTGCTATAGCTTGCCCATGAACCTTCAGGCCCTCAGGTAGTTGCAATGCAATGGTGCGTGCTCCCTTATCGACGATCCACTCGGTGACTTCGTCTAGACGAAAATCATACACTAGCACTCACCATCATTCATAAAATGAAGAGGAAAAAATTAAGGTTTCAAGAGACGAGCTCGGCTCCCTCTTCGATTTCCAGGTAGCAAGGAGTAGGAAGCTTCATGCAAGCCTTCTTCAGAGCCCTCTTAGCAACGGGGAATGCTTGCCGAGTCATGCGAACCTTCATGATGACGTCGCCACTCCTAACTCTTGCAGCAGTTCCTACATTCTTACCAAAGGATGCACGCATTCCGCCCGATACACGGTCTGCACCAGCACCGGTAGCCATCTTGTGCTCCCTTAGTACATTGTGAGGATACGGCTTTATCTTGAGATGGAAGTTCATAATGTTAGTTCCCCTCGTGAGGGTCCTATTGGCAGCTATACGAGCAGCCTCGAGAGCAGTGTGCCTGATTTGGCAAGATTCTTTGGCCCTGAGGGTCATAACTATAGGAAAGTCTCCATCAATTGTTCCGAGATTGAAGCTGACAATTCGAGAAGGCGGTATTCCACCCATATACTCCTTACGAGTGTATGCCTGCCCTTTGATTTGTCTATACATGCGTCCGGGTTTACGTGCCATGCCAAATCACCTTATTGAAATGAATGTGAAGGTCTGCGTACATTATTGTTTTTGTATATAAGCGCTATGGTATGTCTGGACATATGGCCAGTACTAGTACAAGCGTCATTTTGAGCCGACTCATCCATCGATAAAGATGGACGGATATCACCTTAATGAGTATATCGGTCTGACTCCTACATCTCTAACTCTAAAGTGCAGTACCTCGTGAATGGTGTGGCGATATAGATTCATAAAGTTTTCGGATAGTCGACGAATATTGATGAATATATTCTCCCGCCTATCTATTGAGTAATATTCAATCAGACACATTCAGGGAAAAAGCCATTAGTCATCAATTCAATGCATCGCTCCATGACAATAGAGGAAGAATTGCGTACAGAAGTAGAGAGACGGTTGCGCAAACAAGAAGAATTGTACGGTTTCCAACTATTCCTACCCAACTTCCTCTCCGACCATCCTGATTTATTCTTAGCTTATACTGACTTATCAGCTCGCCTTCTCGTGGAGCCAAAACATCTCAATCAAAGAGAAGTGGAGTTGGCAGCCATCTCTGCTAGTACCGCTATGGGAAGTGAACACTGCTTAACTACTCATATTACTCAGGCTATCAATATAGGCATCACCAAAGAGGAGATTGTAGAAACTATGATGATAGCAAGTTTGATGAGTATGACTCGAGGACTTGCCACTGCTTTTCGTAAACTGGACGAGCTTGAATAAAGTAATGTAATTATACTCGCGGAACAGAAAACCACATGATGGTGTGGATCGAATTAGAGGATGTTGTTCAGCTTCGCATACGCATGCTTCTTGAGATCAAGCCCGGATTAGATATAGAATATTCAATCCAAGAAGGCAATTGGGCCCTTCTCACATTGAAAGATGGAAGCAGGTTGATCGGATTTGAATTTCTCGAAAGTTCAGATAGTTGGACCCGTCCTGATGCTCTTCTTCAATATTATGAGCCAGCTGATGATGGATTCTATGTAGGAATAATCATACCATCATCGGTTCTGGAGGATTTTAAAGACATGATATTCAGTATTGAGGAATTTCCCGTGACTCTTCTCACTTATGAAGATATCAATATCGAGGGACTCGTAACCGTATGACATAGCAAACCTATTTCATCACGATATACTTCCTAGCATAACGGCGCTGGTATCAAATGGCTAGGAGGCGCATATCTGCTCGAGAAGCGAGGAACATCGCTAGAACACGTATGGATCGATTAATGGATCTTGCTATAGAGGAGGTCCGAGAAGGTCGCATCGATCGTAGCAGACGCTATGTATCTTTAGCTCGTAAGATTGGAATGCGTACAAACACTCCTATGACTAAGGACCGAATATACTGCCGTAAATGTATGGTGGCGCTGCTCCCAGGATGGAACTGCAAAGTCCGTCTTCGATCTAATCGTGTGGTCATACATTGTCTAACTTGTGGAGCAATACAGAGAGCGCCATATCTAAGGGAGAAGAAGGGTGAATCAGATGAATAAAGCAAGAAAGAAGGAACTTCTAGGCAAAGGAAGTAAACTTGAGCCTACTGTCCACATAGGAAAGGAAGGCGTATCTGAAGGAGTCGTAGAAGAGTTACGAGCGCAAGTGAAGAGGACTCGATTAGTCAAGGTCAGAGTACTCCCCAACGCCGATCTACCAATCAAGGAAGTGGCCACCGAATTAGCGGAGCGATCGGGTTCAGTAGTAGTTGATGTTCGAGGCTTCACAGTTCTACTGTGCGATGCTCGCCTGGCGATCTGAATCGATGAGCTTTAACCAATCATCTACAACCACCAATACAGCTCCCACAGCATCTTTAGCATGCAAACCATTATTGTGAGATTATGCAATTAGCGCCCCAAGGTGACTGGCTTTGTTAGATGTCGATCTCATAAGACGCAATCCAGAGATGATACGCGTCATGCTTCTGAACCGTAACTATACTGAGGAAACTCTTGATGAATTTCTCCGATTGGATGAAGAGTGGCGAAGACTGATAGATGAGTCAAATCGCCTAAAGCATCAGAGGAATATAGCATCAGAGCAAATTCCTAAGCTCAAGGGGGATGAGAAGAAAAAAGTAATAGGTGAGATGAAAGCTGTGGCCGAAAGAATTAAGCATATCGATACCACGGTGGCAGATCTCGAAACCAAGAGAGATGAAGTGGTTCTAAACATTCCCAATATACCCGATGATTCAGTCCCGATAGGATGCGACTATGATGGAAATTGCATAGTATCATCATCTGGCAGCATACGCGAATTTAACTTCACTCCTAAGAAGCACTATGAGATTGGAGAAGATCTTGACATAATCGATTTTCAAAGAGGAGCTAAGATCACTGGAAGCGGATTTTACATCCTCAAGGGCGATGGAGCACGTTTAGAGAGAGCTTTGATACAATACATGTTAGATGTTCATCATGAGCAAGGATATACGGAAATATTCACTCCAGCCATCGTTAACACTGCCTCAGTTATGGGCACTGGACAGTATCCTAAAATGAAAGATGATATGTACTGGTGCGAGCGGGATGATTTATGGCTAAATCCTACTGCAGAGGTACCAGTCACCAACATGCATAAAGATGAGATCTTTGAAAGAGAGCAACTCCCCATATCCTACACTGCTTATTTGCCATCATTTCGACGTGAGGCAGGCAGAAGCGCAGATACAAGAGGCATCATAAGGGTGCATCAATTCAATAAAGTAGAGCTGGTAAAGTTTGTTCATCCATCCACTTCATACCAAGATCTAGAGACTCTTCGTTCTGATGCCGAAGCAATCCTCCAAGGACTAGAATTGCCATATCGTACTATGCTATTATGCACTGGTGACATGGGATTTGCTAGCGCCAAGACCTATGACTTGGAAGCTCATGCTCCTGGTGCGAGTCAATGGCTCGAAGTATCCTCTTGTTCTTGCTTCACTGATTTCCAGGCACGTAGGGCGAGAGTTAAGTTCAGACCTGAGCCTCACCTCAAGAGTGAGTTTGTCCACACCCTGAATGGATCAGGTCTTGCACTTCCTCGTACGATGGTAGCGGTTCTGGAAAATTACCAGAATAAAGATGGTACGATTACCATTCCTGCAGTCCTACGACCATACATGAAGGGTCAAGAGATCATCAGCTGATGTGCAACATATTGAATAATCAGTACCATTGCATCATTATTCAATAATCATCCCGTGATATCTAGGAAGTATTCAAAGTGAGTTACTAAAAAGGGATTATCAGTATAACCGCATATACTAAGATCTGGAGAGGAAAGAAGTGCTTGTTCACTATCTACTAATACGTCGATAGCAACCATATCTTGTTTCCTCACCACTTCAACATCATCTGGTACCTTAGTATTTGGTTCAGTCACAACCTTGACAGTTACTCCTCGCTTAACAGCATTGGATATTCTTCCAGCACTATCTTGTAATACATCTCTGAGAGAGGGTCCCGATATCAGTAAACTGCTCTTAGCTGTATCAATCATGTCGCCAACTTTCGACAAGATACGCTCTCTACCAACGATTGTATAGATCAGTTGGGGAACCCCTCTTTCTGATAGGACTCCTTGCAATCGCTCCAGCTTTTCAAATGCCCTTTCAGCATCAGCTAAAAGCTTCTCCTTTATTTCTCGAGGAGGTACTGGATAATACACAGCAGGCCGTCCTCCTTGTGATATCACCATTTCTCTTTGAAGTAGGGACTCCAGTACTTTATATGCAGAGGTGCGAGGGATGTCCGCCACATTAGCAATATTCTCTGCAGTTCCGTGAGAGCGCATTACCAATCCGATATACGCGCGAGATTCATAATCAGTCAGCCCAATTCGCTTTAGGAGAGATATTATTTCCTCCTTTTCAACATTTATCTCCCCTTCATCCAGCATAAAGATATCGGCGAATGACATAATATACCTTGTAGCTAACAAAGCTACAATAGTATTAAATTATTTCATAGATTACTACCAACAACGGGATGGCTCTTATGATAGCGAAAGATAGCGTTCTACAGAAAGGACTGCCCAAAACAACGCAGTCACTTTGCCCAGAGTGTAAGAAGGTAGTGCCAGCACGAGTATTCGAATCGGATGGTAAAGTGCTCATGGAAAAGGAATGTCCAGAGCATGGTAAGATCACAGATATATATTGGTCAGATGTGGATTTATTCCTAAAGGCCGAAAAGTATGCATACGATGGTATCGGCATAAGCAATCCATTAATTACCGACGCCAAAACATGTCCAGATAACTGTGGACTATGCAATTTACACACATCACATACATCATTAGCTAACCTTGACTTGACCAATCGATGTAATCTTCGTTGCCCGATATGTTTTGCCAACGCCAATCAAGCTGGATACGTATATGAACCATCTTTCGAAGAAGTAGTGTTCATGATGGAGAAGTTGAGGGAAGAGCGCCCAGTTCCCACCCCTGCCATCCAATTTTCTGGTGGTGAACCTACTATCTATCCCAGATTCTTCGACGTTATCCGTAAGGCTAAGGAGTTGGGATTCGCTCAAATTCAAGTGGCCACAAATGGAATAAAACTTGCCAGAGATCCTGATTTTGCTAGAGAGTGTGCTGAAGCAGGTGTCAATACTATCTATCTGCAATTCGACGGCATAACTGATGACATTTATGAACAGACACGAGGCAAGAAATTGATGGATGTTAAGAATGATGCCATCGAGAATGTTCGAAAGCTCACATACAAGCGACCCTCAATAGTTCTAGTCCCCACAGTGGTCAAAGGACTTAACGATCATCAGATAGGAGACATTATAAAATTCGCAGTTAAGAATCGTGATGTAGTACGGGCCGTTAACTTCCAGCCCGTAGCATTCACTGGACGTATAGATCAGAAAGAGAGAGAAGAGGGAAGATATACTATCCCTGATCTAATAAGAGATATTGATGAACAGACAGGATATGCCGGTAGAGATGATTGGTTCCCTGTACCTTCTGTAGTACCTATATCCACCTATGCATCTGCCATCCTTAAACAATATAAAGTGGCCTTCACCACTCATCCACATTGTGGGATGGGAACATACTGGTTCATCAACGATGATGATGAAGTAGTGCCATTAACACAGTTTGTCGACGTGGAAGGGCTGATGAAGGACATATATGAATTATCTAAAGAAGCTACATCGGCAACATTCCCTAAACTCTCCCTGATTAAGGCTCGTAAGATCCTAAAGAAACATATTGATGAGAGCAAAATACCCAGTGGACTTACCGTTTCTCAATTCGTTGAGACTATGGGAAACGTAGTCAACAATGAAACAAAATCAGGTTTAGCTAAATTCTCATGGAACATGATGCTGATTAGTTCCATGCATTTCCAAGATGCTTATAACTTCGACGTCGAAAGGGTCAAGCGCTGTGCTATTCATTACGTTGTGCCAGATGGTAGGATTATACCCTTCTGCGCATACAACGGTGGCCCCACCTATCGTGATGAAGTTGAGAAAAAGTTCTCAATCCCTCTCGATGAATGGAGGAAGACCAAAGGAGACGAATATACTTAAGGTGATAGACATGAAAGTATCTGCAGAAAGATGTCACCATTGTGGAGCATGCGTAGGTTCTTGCCCCCAGAATGCCATATTCATGAACGACTTTGTCCTTGAATTTGGAGACGCGTGCAACCGTTGCAAACGCTGTATAAGACTGTGCCCCGCGGGCGCTATAAGCGAGGAGGGGTGAGATGAGAACGCTGAATTGCGATGTCGTGGTAGTGGGAGCAGGTCCTGCTGGATCTATGACTGCTAAGTGGGCTGCTCTCGGAGGGGCAGACGTTATCATGATAGAGAAGAGACCAGAGATTGGTTCTCCCATCCGCTGCGGTGAGGGTATATCTCGATCATGGTTAGAGCGCGTAGGTGTAGAAGTCGATCCCAAGTGGTTAGCTAGATCGGTGAAAGGTGCCAAGATTGTATCTCCATCTGGAGAGCATTATGTCACGCTAGATGAGAGTAAGGCTGGCAACGAAGTGGGCTTCGTCGTGGATCGTGTATTCTTCGATAAGGCTCTAGCAAGGGATGCGGCAGAAGCAGGGGCCAAAATAATGCTGAAGACTGCAGCTACTTCGCTTATCATGGAAGATGGTAAGATCGTTGGTGTAAATGCTGTCAGTCATGGAGAGCCCCTAGAAATTAGAGCAGGATGCGTAGTTGGTGCCGATGGTTTTGAATCACAAGTAGGACGTTGGGCCGGTATCGATACTTCTCTTAAGACGACTGATATAATCACTTGCTATCAGTACAGACTTACTAACATAGATTATGATCCAGACTTCACCGAATTCCGCCTAGGATCTGTTGCTCCAGGAGGATATGCTTGGATCTTCCCCAAGGATGAGAATACTGCCAACGTGGGTCTTGGAGTTAGTCTAACCAAACTGAAAAAGCCTGGCGAAGTAAAAGAATATCTTGATAGATGGATCGCTAGCGACTCTCGCTTCAAGAATGCGCAGCCATTAGAAGCAGTAGCTGGAGCCGTATCTGTATGCCCACCTCTAGATTCAGTAACAATGGATAATCTACTCTTAGTAGGCGATGCGGCACGCATGATCGATCCGATCACAGGTGGAGGTATCGCTAATGGTTGCTATGCAGGCATGTATGCTGGCAAAGTATTAGCAAAGGCCGTAAAATCCAATGATTTCTCTCAGCAAGTACTTCAGGAATACGAAGATGATTGGAGAGATAAGTTAGAGAACACTCTGTGGCGAGATTGGATGGCTAAGGAAAAACTTATCAGCCTCCCCGATGAGACATTAGATAAGCTCACAGAAGCAGTGAGTAAAGTTACCTTAGAGCGTATCACCGTAGGTACTTTACTAGCTGCCGTCAGAGAGACTTATCCCGAGCTCGTAAAAGAGTTCGAAGATCTTATCTAAAATCCCAATAGGGCCTCGGCCCCACTTTTCCTATTTTTCAAATATATACGATTATTAGATCTATACGAAAATAATTAGGCTCGAGTCCGTCCATGACAGCTATGGAAGGAGGAAGAGGAGATTATGATTCATGCAGTTGTCAGATAGGTCTACATGTTATTCCGGCCCGGACGGACCCAATGAGCCATTGATGATATTTAGCAATACATCAATATTGGATATATCATCCAACTAGAGATAAACGCCTCAAGTATATATCACTAATGTATCAAAATTCAATCAAAATATTATGACAAGTCGAACTATCATGCTCGATTGTCTACTCTTCTCTCACGCCGTCCACGTCTGTTCTGACAACGTAAGGAATTCCTCCCCTTCGCGAAATAACTTCAGCCACTTTCTCTGGATTATCAGTAAGTGCGATCATACTACCTCCTCCCCCTGCTCCAGTTAGTTTAGCTCCATAAGAATACGGCATCGATGCATCAACCAACCTCTGCAATTCTGGAGACGACACTCCCAATATGGTTAAGAGATTATGATCTCTCGTCATTAGCTCGCCCAATGAGACTGTATCTCGATTCTGCAGACATTTTGCTCCGTCTTCAGTGATGGTTCCAATTTCATCTATTATATCTCTAGCAAATCGAGTCCTATCAAAAAATCTTTTTACTTTAGCTACCAAAGGACCAGTCGGAGCACGTATGCCGGTAAAACCTACCACAAACGTCAAGTCAGGAACGGCACAATGATGTACATACCACTGTCGCGAGTCCTTTTCCACATGCCATAGTAATTGATCCCCAGGAACTGAATCTATGAATACGCCCTGTCCATGAGCACTGGTTGAAGTATCAAGAGGGCTGGCCCTTCCCTGAACAGTTGATTCCACATCAAATGCTGCTTTTGCTATAGCCTCTTCATCGATTCCTCCGCGCATAACTGCCATGGCGCCGAGTAATGATACTACAAGAGCAGCTGAAGATCCCAATCCAGATCCTGATGGTATATCAGATTCCAGAGTTATATCTAAAGGCTCACCCACCCAATACTCTTTGATAGCAGTCGCAAGATAGCTATGATATCGATCATCAAGAGGATGACCATTCACCATATTCTGACCTGCTTCCACAACCGTGCACGTCATACGCATGTCGATGCCAATAGCTATAGCTGGTTTTCCAAATACGACTGCATGCTCTCCCAACAATATCATTTTGCCAGGAGCGGATACGACGGGCATCGCCCGGCCATAAACGTCTGCTGATTAAACGCTTTGCAAGTCTCAACATTATTCATCTGGATTCTATCTCAAGACAATCAATTCTCTATATTCGATGTCGGAAATATTCTCTAATGACTCATTCGACATTATGTATAATATCGTATTAAGAATTCGTTAATGTTGTAAAAACTAAATGATGTAGATTCTATTGATTCAATATGTCTAATATGGAGTGGTCCGGGAGCTTCGAACTCGATAGATTGGATATTAGTAATCTCCCCGATGAAGCGGAAGGCGTCTACAGGATCTCAAGATTCAAAAGTCTGTCCGAGTCGCCAATTATAATCTATATCGATCAAGGTAAGCTAAAAGATCGTCTAATGCATCATATATCTGAAGATGAAGAGAACGTATGTATCAGACACGTCTTATCAAAGAGAAAATGCTGGTTCGATTATTGTATTATATCTACTGAAAGCGAGAGAGAGCAAGTCAAGAAAGATGAAATAAATATATTAGATCCGAGTTGTAACAGGTCTCGTCGCAGATAAGTACTATACATTCTCTATTCAGTATAAACAATATCTAACCTCTTTAGAAGACTATAGAAAACATTGAAATAGGAAAGGTACTCAAAATAGCCTAAAGGACTTCTGAAGATGGTGATAGAGTAATGTCTGATGACAGAAGTGCGGTAGTCACTACCCTAAATGGTCGTATCGTGGACTGGAGAGTATTCGAAGATTCTTCTCATGCCATGAACCATTATGTCCAAGAAGTCGGAAGGCTTCGGGACTTCCTGCAGAGATCTCCTGCAGAGGACGCCTGGGAGATCATGCTATGTGACGTGCGCCAATACGCATTGTCCAAGCCAAGAGGAGATAGAAGATACACTAAAGAGGAAGTCGATTGGTATAGTCGCTCTAAGAAAGTTGTAGCTAATCAAGCTCGTCGTATGAAGGACTTCCGACCACAGTGGAGTAAGCATTTGTGGAATCACTCTGATGATCGTCGTAGAGCTAGATCTCAGAGAGAAGAAGAGTTACTGAAAACACTCTAAACAATATTACATAATTCGTGTTTTACGCTCAGCCGGCGTAAGTCGTCGGCTCATGTTCCCTTAGCAATCCTTGCTGCAGCTGGATCACTAGTACGAATAAGAGGAAGCGTTAGCAGTACGACAATTACAGCTGCCAAGATGAATGGCATGGATGCTACTGAACCAACAGTTCCAGCAAGAGCTGCTAATACTACTGGTCCCACGACATAACCAAAGTCACCCATTGTCCGAAATAGTCCCATAGATCCTCCCATTTCACCGGGTGGAGTTACATCAGTAAGCCAAGCGGCCATCGGGCCGGCTAAACCGAGTGATAGACTCAATCCGGCGATAACAATTGCAAGTTGAATGATATTGGAAGTGAATGGTATTAATGCTACAAAGAGAGCAGTTACTCCAAGACCAGCCAGGAAGAATGGTTTTCGACCATATCGATCGGTCATCATGCCAGCTAATAAAATGGTTATTAGATTCCCCAGCGCTGCAATGGATAAAACCACTCCTAATTCACTAAGTGCCATTCCAAGATTCATGCGTGCATATAGTGGGACTAGCGTGTTGAGTACACCTTGCCTTGCAATAAATACGCATATATTAGCTAAGTTTATGCTGAGAATATCATAGTTACGTAATAGGCCGAATAGTTTTCTCAAATGAATATCAGATGTAGGATCACTGACCTCATCTCGCCCAATAGTTTTCCACACTAGTATGAAGGATATCGATGCGAATATGCCATATACAGTGAAGGGAGCGCCTAAACCAAAATGTTCTGCAGCAAACCCTCCCACCACCGGCCCAATCATCGTTCCTACCAAGAACATACTCATGTACAGACTAAGATTGATCCCTCGATTCTCTACTGGTGATAATTTTGTCACCGCAGTAAGCGATGTTGTCATGTATATTGCCGAGCCAGCACCTTCTAAAATCCTAGCCGCTAATAGTACGCTATAGTTGCCAGCAAATCCAGCTATGAGAGATGATATTGCTATTATAGCCAGACCTAAAAGCATGAAGCGCCGAGCTCCGAATCGCTCCGATAACATGCCTGCGGGTAGATCCACAAACAAACGCGCTAGTCCAAACCCCGATATCAAGAGTCCAGCTAGTGCAAATGGTACGCCAAAGCTAATAGCATAATCAGGAATGACGGGGGAGACTATACTCATCCCCATCATAGAAAAAAATGATGCGATCGATAGCACCAATATTGATCGCGGAGGTGCTTTCATCCGTCACATCACTCTAGGAGATTTAAAGCTCGTGCTTATCAGCCATTTCTTCTAACGCCTCATTGGGACTCTTACCCTTTAGTTCATCCCGAGGGTTATCCCACCATTCATTCTCGAATGATTCGAGGGATTCCATGAGCTGCTCCTCTGACTGGAAATCATCTCCCATGGCATCGGCGAATTCATCCTGGAATGTCTTGAGTAAGTCTATATCATATTCCTTATTAACTAGAGTAACTGCAAGATAATCATCCAGATTGCGTGCGAAGGTTAGAGCCATTTCTTTGGGCACAACGTCCATTAACATGTCTAATAAAGCATTGGTCAATGAGAGGAACATGACTTCTTCTCGAGCTTCATCAGGCACGGTGGGATCTGATATTAACTCTTTAAGACTGGAATACCATACTTCACGCAGAGCGTAAGTTCTAGCTGGATTCTTACCGAAAATCACTTCCTCGGCGATCATGTCGAGATCCATCACGACATCATCTTGAGAAAGAGGCTCTTCTGCCTCCATTTCTCTCTTCAACCGCTTCGGCCCTTCATCCTTATCAGCGGATCCAGTAGTCTTCGATGTGCCCTTCATACGCTCACCTTAATGTTAAGACTCCACGAGAAAATGTCAATCATCTCAGAGTCAGAACGAATGATACATGTGCCCGTATATAACACCGATTACTTACGATAGTGGCCTAACATATTGTGAATCATTCTTCCGCGACTCTCTTAACTATCTCCAGACCTTTTACAATATTATCTTCAGATGCCGCGTAAGAAAATCGTAGATGGCCTTCTCCCTTTAGACCAAATGCAGTCCCCGGTGCCGCGATCACTCCCGCCTTAGCTAAGTCAAGAGCGAGCTCGTGTGATGATATAGGCATATCATATGATGGGAATGCATAGAATGCACCTCTTGGCACCGGGCAATGAAATCCATCGATTTCGTTGAGCAATTTAACCATCAACTTCCTTCGCCTATCAAATAGAGGTATGATCTCTTCAAGAAAACGCTGTTGTATGTGCATTGACGCAGCTAGAGCATATTGCTGTGGAGTAGGAGGAGCAGCAACTAGATGGTACTGCATTTTAGTAATTTCATCGATAAGTTCTACTGGCGCACTCAAGTATCCGAGGCGCCATCCGGGCACCGCTAGAGATTTTGAAAATGAATTTAACACTATCGACCGCTCGATGTGCTCATTAAAGGAGTGATGTATGCCGCCATCGTACAGAAAATCTTCGTACACTTCATCAGATATTATCCAAAGGTCATGATCATCAGCAATGTCGCATAGCGCCTTGAACGTCTCTCGATCAAGTATACCTCCAGTTGGATTGGAGGGAGAATTGACAACTAATCCCTTTGTTTTTGGCCCAATAGCATCCATAATGTCGTCAATATTAGGCATGAATGTCTCTTCAGTCATACCATATGGAACGGGTTTAGCACCCACTAAAACCGCATCTGGCTCATATAATACAAAACCTGGCTCGGGAACTAATATTTCATCCAAGGGATCGAATAATGTTTGATACGTGGCAATGGTACCTTGTGTCCCTGAACAAGTGATCATCACATTATCCATAGTGAGATCTTGACGATACTTCGACACTTTTTTAGCAACGGCAGATCTAAGCTCATCAATCCCTTTCGTTGGACCATAGCGGTTACGTCCCTCATCAGCCGCTTGCTTGAGCGCATCAATAACTTCTTTCGGTGGCTCAAGATCTAATTCACCAAGGCCAAGATTAACAGAATCCTTGGTAGCCATCTCAAACATTGCCCTTATACCAGAGGGTTTGATAGATCTGACGCGTTGCGATACCATGAGGCCGTGAAATTCCATCTCAGAGCTTTATGCCTTTGGGTAATAATATAATGCATGTGTTCAAAATAACAATTCGAATTATCACTCAAATGCTTGAATATTCCATCATATTTTCTGATCTCTCGATATCCAAGATCCAACAAATACATCATACATTACCGAGTAGCCAAGTAAAAACTTCATGATATACTGTCGATGCTGCTTCATCCAAATTATGACTTGCTCCATCTAACAAAACCAATTCTTTAGGCGCCTTAGCCATCATATGAGCTTGTCGTGATGACTGCCAAGGGATTACATCATCTTCTCGTCCATGGATCACCTGTACTGAAACACCATCTGCCAGAAAGGGCAATGGATCAGTGCCATAGCTCTGAGTAGCTAGCATCACAACAGTTCTAACATTAGAATCATTGAAAGCGGCCTGTGCGGCAACTGCTCCCCCTAATGAATGTCCAACGACGCCCAATTGTGAAAAGCCCTTAGAAGAAAGAAATGACAGGCCTGCTAATAAATCAAGAGTGGCTTCTTCAAGATCTCTTGGATCCCGAAATTGCACTCTGAGCGTACCTATACCTTTTTCCACTAAATCATTGAATAGTCTCCCATAGAGATCTTGAGCAGGGGAATCAAAACCTCCACCTGTTCCACCAACCATAGCTACCGCGCGCGGTCCAGTAGAAGGATTATATCGACAATATACAGTGCCTCGCGAAGTCTCTAGTGCCAAATTCTCATAATCATCATCGGTTGGTATATTCATAACATCGAATACCCTGATCTCTGCAGTGCGGTCCAATATCTGAACTTTCATGATGACACCACAATGTGGTGTGAGAACGAGGGCAATATAGTTTGTTGAATAGTGATCGGAGAAAGGCCTCAAAAAGTACTATGCATTCCTTCACTAATTTCATGCTAATTTCCAAGCAATTTATCATCAATGAAAGCCTTGACTATTAATTGTGTAGAGAATGTCTGCTCATACAAAAGTTGAAGTGGGAGATCTAGAGAGTAAAATTGCCGAGGCATTAGAACCAGCTCCCGTCGTATGGCCTCCAGCCACTCGTGATCGCACTCCTGTGGGAAAAGAAGCAGCAGAAGAGTTTCTTAAAGAAAGAGTGATGTATGAGAGTCTGGAAGGTCTCTCTGGGTTGACTGTCAGTCCTGAATATTATATAGAAGAAACAGTAGCTCCACGATTACTCGATGTAATCGCTCGCCTCCCTAAAGATGTATTCGATATATTATCGTCGGATAAACGAAATGTCAGGTTCCATGTTCGACCCATCCTTTCTCGATCTTCGCCCCCTATCGCCGAAGTGCGGCCATCAGGACCGGGCAACAATCGCACATATGTGGTATTTCTACGTGGCGCACTTGAACTTGATGATGAAATGTTGCGCGCAGTAGTGGTGCATGAATTATGTCATGTAATACTTGATCACAGAGCTCCTATCGCATGGCCTCGGGATCCTTATGAACTAAAAAAGGTAACTTCCGAGATGGAGAATGAAGCATTGCATCTTGGTGATGAAATAGGGTTCAGAGAGGAGACTTGGATGCTTAGAGAGCTCATTCTTGATATGGCGCTAGAGCGAGGCGAGGAAGGTCATATACTATCTAGCGGAGATGTACGTGGTCCGAACTAAGACAAAATGTTCGGCAACTAATTCTAATATTAGCATTTGTATCGGAAATTAAGACCACTGAGAAATTTACTTATTTACGAGGTGTAAACATGGTCAGCGTTTCCAGAGCAATACCATATCAGGAGATCGTCAACAACCTCAACAAAGAGGAGGGAGTGGCGATCATTTCATGCAACGCATGTGCAAATTATTGTCGCACTGGCGGTCGAAGAGCTATGACGAATATGAGCTCCGATCTGGAAGCAGATGGATTCAATGTAGTCATCTCTAAAGTCATTCCTAAAGCTTGCATATTGACTAATTTTGACAATGTCTCGTTACCTGATGACGTTGATACAGTATTGATGATGGCTTGCGTATCCGGCCTTAGAGCAGCTAATAGAGTCTTTTCTGACAAGAGGATCATATCCTCTAATGAGACATTAGGTATCGGCTACTATGATTCATCAAAAAGAGGCAGTGTTCTTGTGAGCCCATATTCAGGATATCAAGATAAAGTGGGTAAGGTTTTCCCTAATCGCAATAATGGTTCATCCGAGGGAGGTGAGAACGAATGATTGCTTCGTTAAGAACAATGACATATGAGGAGCTCAAAAATACTCTCGGGAAAGATGAGCGTATTGCTATATGGTCTTGCGATACCTGCGCCAAATCATGTGATGGTTTCGGCGGGGAGGAATCGATGAAGAGTCTGGCATCACAGCTTAGATCCGATGGATTCAATGTTCAAAAGGAAGAACTCTTAGTGGCCTCATGTTACTTCGACGGCATACGTAATCGCAAAGAAAAATGGGTCTCTGATGGAGAATATGATGAGATAGATGTCATTATTCCCCTAGCGTGTCAAGAAGCTCGTGTTGCTATGGAGAAGCTGCTTCCAGATAAGAGAATTATTGATGATTCTAGAACGGCAGGACTGGGCATGTTAGATAAGAATGGGGTTTGCATACTTACCGATCCATTCGAGTGGACTGGCCTAGATGCTTCGGATGAGGGCATCGATTTGAAAAGTGCGGCAAAGAAATTAGGTATGTTTACTGGGCCGTTCCAATATGATGAATGAATTCAGCTACAAATCTGAGTTCATCTCTACTTCATTATCGACTTTAGGACTAAATTTTCATCAAAGCCGCCTCGCTCTATTTTTTTAATTCTCCTGAGATTGTCAATATCTTCAAGTGTAGTACCTCTTAACTCAATGATCCTGTATATGACCTCTAATAAATCTGCAATTTCTTCTAATGAGTGCGAGGCGATGTATTCATTCGATTCTTCTATAAGCTTAGATTCAAGATACTTGAGGAAAATCTCATCAGATACCTTTTCGATATGACAACGATTCCCATCAGCCTCAATAAACTCAGGAATTTTATCCCGTATGGCTTTATCATATTTTTGGAGCATAATATTCTATCCAATAAATGAATTCTTTATCTTCTTCGGGATTATAGCTAGGATCTCCTCGCCAGAAACGCCCCTTATATTGATAAGCATCTCGATATTGCCTATATATTTCATTTTTCCGCATACTGGACGAGTTCCCAGTCTTTCGGATGATTTCATCCTTGAGCGGATGAGAACTAGAAATATAATACTCATTTCTTAATATCAATCTATCAATGAATAGTTTAGATGGAATGCTATCAGATTTCTGTTCGTTGCATTCGGCATGAGCGAGAACTAAATTCCAAACGTCGTTATGATGGATGGCAGAAAAGGGGATGACATGATCAACATGTATGTCATATAGTGGCCTTCCACAGTAGAAACACCGCCCCTGCTGATATCCCTCAATCATTGGAATGAGCGGAGTTAGGACTTTTCTATCCTCTGCATTAATTAGATATTCCATTCGTTCATCTACTGAAAGGGGAGCTATGCGCGTTCGTTCATAGGCATGCTCAAGTAAATCCCACCGTCCAAGGATTTCCGACTCCAGAGAGTTCTTCTCTATTTTCGAATCGGATAGTCGGAGTAAATTGGCATTTAGAGTGATCTCGCTATCCCCTGGTGTAAATGAATAGAATGGTTTGGAAATTTTTGTACCAAATAGATTGTTGAATTTCACTAATACCATATTAGAAAGAGCCTGTGCCTTAACTACTTCAACTGCAGAATCAAATGACCTATCTCCATGGCGTATTAGATCTATTTGATGCTCTACTATAGTTTTCCTTCCCATGACTCCCTGCTGCGGATGATTATTTTCCGTTCGCTCAATATATAGTGATAGGAAATCTGATGCGAGATCGTCGAGAGAAATTCTATCTAAGCCACTGTAGCTGTAACCGAGAAGTAATTTACCAAGTGCCATCTTGTATGTTGAGGAATTTCTTCCGAATAGTATTACACCCCTCCAGTAATTCTCTGGCTCTGGTGAATGCATCATATCTAATATGCTAGTATATGATTAATATTGATCGATTTGAGATTTATCTTACCTTGCGATTTGATCATTTTAAATGTTAAATATGTAATAAATTAATTATGAATGATACATTATCGGCCTAAATAATACTGTAGAATACTTTATTTTTAGCGATTAGTGCGAGGGGAGGGATTTGAACCCACGAACCTCTTCAGGAACAGATCTTGAGTCTGTCGCCTTTGGCCGATGAGGACATCATCATTGACCTGGCTTGGCTACCCTCGCGTGATGGGATTTCGTAAAGCTACATCCCTAATTAAAGGTTAGCACACGAGAGCTTAAAACTCTCTAGTTAGAGCATTGTCATATTCATCACATATCAGTATGAATACTACTATCATTCAACTAAATCCATTATATATCATCCATGGAGTAAATTTACTAGACACAATTATTCCTTACTAATCAGTTGCTGCTGTGCCTTGAATATAATCACCAAATCACGTTGAATTTCTTTCTCCGATGGCATTTCTACAATAGAGTAGAATTTGTAAGCAATGTAGCTATGTTGCATATCTTCAGCAAACGAATCATCGCTCATCAAATTCGCATCATCGTCTAACTGGAATCCATAATCTCTCAGCCATACTAGGTCTTCTCTGAGTCTGAGCTTGAATGGCTCAAACTTTGACGGCCACTCCGAACCAAAGCGTTCTCTCCATCCATCAGCGTTAACTGATAGGGCGAAGAATACTCCTGACATATCAGCTGCAAACTGATAGCTCATGTTGATCAAAAAAGGACCGCGATCGGTCATATGGCGAAATGAACCATCAAATACTGTCCAGGGAACGTCAGGCCAGAAAGTAGTCGGCCTCATATTGTTCATCCGTATCTCTGCTTCTGGAAAATTTTCAGTTATGATCTTTTCCACATCTAAACATAAACCCTTGAGCGCGCTTAAAATCATTCGACCCTGCCTTGTACATCTGGCAGTATTCACTCCCTCATAGTTCTCAAGGACAACTTTTAAGCTATCATTGATTTTCAAATCCGGAACAAAGATAATATTCTCCAAGCTAATCCTCAAGCATAATCTCTACCAGGATAAAAATAGTTACCAGTCTACACTATAATATGTCATGAGAGTTTAAACAATTAATTGATTAATCAAGCAATCAGTGCAATAAATGCTACTATGAGATAATTCTGATAAAGTAGAACTTGCTCTACATAAACTAACTAATAATGAAAGTCATAATATCCGCCAATTTAACAATTTCATCAGATAAATAATCATTTAGCCTTTCGTATATTCATTAATTCTTATATCATATTCCAAAGAGTATCAAAACATACTCAACAAGCGCGACGGATTAATGAAGCAGTATTACATCCGGTTCATCATGGATAGGGATGTCAAAGCTATCGTATCAGCTGTTATCATTGGACTCCTGGCACCAATCGTTATTATTGCATTGCTCGTAGCCAATGAGACTGATATTATTGATATTGTAGTACAGGGTATACTTCTATTCTCAATCTTACCTATAATTGCCCTATCCGCCTATATGTGGATCACTGGAAAAGGTGCATCACTCATCGCTGGATATAACACGTCTCCAAAAGCAGTTCGGGATCAATATGATTCTGAAAAATTGGCTAAATTCATCGGGAAACTGCTATTTTTCAGCATGATTCCTATGATAGTAGCAATCGAGACTATCTTTTTCCTTGAAGGCATGTGGATATTCTGGATATTGCTCGCTGTCAGCATGGCTATTCTCATCATAGGGATGATATACATGAACACTGGGGGCCGATTTCTAAAAGAGGGAGCGATAGATCCCAAACTCTTAATCACAGAAGATGATAAAAAAGATAATCGCCGCATATTGTACGCCGTATTGGGCATATCCATCATTATTACTGCAATCGTAGTCATCATAATATTTTTTATCGCTCCATCTGGCAACTTGACAGCCGAACTTCAAGATGATAGCTTGCAAGTCAAGGCGTCAATGGTCAACGAACTAATCGCATACGATGACATTACAAATGTCGAGTATAGAGATAAATTTGATACTGGCCGTCGTATCGCAGGATTTGGAGGCACCAACATAAATAGTGGTAAATTCAAGAATGCGGAGTTTGGAACATATACGTTAGCGTCGCATAATAAAGTCTCAGCACATATCATAGTCTATCACTCTAACAACATTCTAGCATTCAATCTAGACACTGTTGAAGATACTTTATCATTCTATGATCAATTGATAAATAATGTTAAATGATATTTAATAAAATTATATATTAGATAGTAATATAACGAGAAATTATTAATATATAGAATGATATATGTTATCGTCTGCAAGATGCAGGCAGGGAGTGGTGCCTCCAGACCTCATATTTCCTCCAGATTCGAACCACCACATTTTCGGAGGCCGGCACCCTCCCCCCCAATAATCTATCACTAATTCTTCAACTAATATCAGTAGTTATCTCGACCGTCGAATCGCGTATTATCACTGTATGTTCAGTCTGTGATACTTTTCCACCAGCGACCTCAACGAGCATGGGGTATGAAAGTACCATGCCATGACGCACTAACATTCGCAGATGTGTTGCGGCCTTGGGATCAAGATCAGTAGCCCATCGCTCACAGAAGGGTAATGTACCAAAATTTTCCTTCAGTAGTTGAAAATGTTCAGCCGCTGCTTTATGGCGTAATTCTCGCTCTCTAATAACGCGATATATGTTCCCTGCCTTAGCATTTTTAACCTCACCTCCGCCA
The DNA here is from genome assembly GCA_012518185.1 of Methanobacteriota archaeon. Taxonomy (GTDB): domain Archaea; phylum Thermoplasmatota; class Thermoplasmata; order Methanomassiliicoccales; family Methanomassiliicoccaceae; genus DTU008. Next base: position 2,543 of record JAAYTA010000086.1, on the reverse strand, counting down.
TCAGTGGCGAATGGTTCGATTGCTAGTACAGAGTTATTAGGAACTCTTACTTCGTTTTCATCATCGTGATTGGGGACACTAATACCAGCATGTAAGTTATACTGCTTCATCGAATGCCCGGTGAGATTGACGACCGGTAAATGACCATTACTTCGAATCGTGCGATCGATAGCGCTGCCCACTACATTGAGCATGACACCTTCACCAATCATTTCTAATGCTACTTCAAGTCCTCGAGCTGATGATTCGATTAAACGATTCCAATTTCTTGTTCCAACTTCAACCGTCATGGCAGTGTCGCCTATATATCCATCAACATGTGCGCCGACGTCGATCTTAACCACATCGCCATTAGCGAACCGCAATTTGTCTCTAGATTTGGGCGTATAATGAGCAGCAACTTCATTTATGCTCAGGTTTACCGGAAATGCTGGCTTGGCTCCCTTAGAGATTATGTAGCTCTCTACTTCCTCAGCTACCTCAAGTAGAGAAACTCCTTCATCAATCATGCTGGCTCCTATCTCTCTAGCTTCACCAGCTATAGCTCCCGCTTTCCTCAATGCTGATAGAGCATCCTCATTCATCTAGAGCCGCCTCGATCTGTTGTTCCGTTATAGTTCCCTGACGTATGATGATCATCTCGCCATCGATCAATTGCACAATTGTGGAAGGGCAGCCTAGTGTTGCAGATCCCGCATCAATATACACTGAGACTGATTTACCTAAGTCATCAATTGCATCTTGACAATCAAGAGGACTCTTGTGAGAATGAACATTGGCAGATGTGGTAACTAGAGGGCCGAATGAATCAATCAGACTCAGAGCTACAGGATGATCTGGGATTCGCATCCCAATCTCATTTGTCGATGCAGTCAATATATCTGGAACTGAGGGCCTCTTCTTGACGATGAGTGTCAGAGGACCTGGCATGAATTTTTCTACAAGTTTCTTCGCTCGATCATCTATAACGCCAAGTTCTTCCATCATAGGTATACTATTGACAACCACCGACATCGCCATATCAAACGGACGACGTTTGGCCATAAAGGCTCTTTTCACCGCCGTTTCATCGAACGGGTCACACCCTAACCCATAGACCGTCTCGGTTGGATACACTATCAATCGACCAGCTGATAGTTCAGCCAGTATGTGCTTCTTGTCGGATTCTGAGATGGAATGAATTCCGTCCTTCTCCGTAGTTCGTATGATCTCCATCAATAATCCCCCAGATAATTTAAGGCGTTCTCAATGCAGCGACGAGCATCTCCTCTGATACATGGACCATGACCAGGATATAGATCAATGATATGCAATTCAGATAGTTTTCTTACCGAATCTATCAACATTGACATATTGCCAGTTGGTAGATCCCATCTACCTACGCCGCTAGCAAACACTGTGTCGCCAGATATCAGGATACCAGTAGTTTCCTCATAAAGACAAATTCCTCCAGCCGAATGACCTGGAGTATGTATTACAGTGAGATTATGATCGCCAGTATCAATTATATGACCATCATCAATGTCAATCACATCGATAGGTTCAATTGTCTGACTAAACATATCAGCCGATGTGCCACTTGCACTCCCCTCTCTTACTGGAGGGGCGTCGAGATGATGCATCATTACCTCACTCTCTAAATCGGAGGACATTCTAGAAGCTCCTCCAATATGATCGAAATGTCTGTGAGTTAGAATAATATCGGCACGTCGTGTCCCGATAATCTCTCTGACACTTTTTAGCAACCGATCATGGTATATGCCGGTCCCCGTGTCAACCAAGACCGGTCGTTCACCAGATACGAGATAGCAGTTAGAATCATATCCCGTTCCCTGGACCATGTGTATGGTCATCGATGTTTCGGTAGCTAATCCGCCTATTTAGTCTTATCTAAAACCAGTCAGATGAATAATAATAACTGGCAAACATCATTGAAATATCATTGAAATATCAATAAAACATTCGATATTTTAGCGTAGAATTTGATCTATAATAAGTGATGATAGCGTACGCTATGATATTAGAGTCTGATGTAAATATAGTATAAATTATAGCAATTCTCTTCCACCTGAAGCATTGTTGCTAAACAATAATAGAAATGGTAAAAGGAAGATGATCATACGCAATTCGTTTGACTGTCAAGCCGAACACAGAGCGGCGAGAACGTTAGTAACAGCGGGCTGAATACCTCGGCGAACCTTGGTACTTACACCCCTGTCCTATCTAACCCGTCATTTACGGGTGTTCTAAGATGCCTCTTTTCCGGGGTGGTTTCGAGCTTAGATGCTTTCAGCTCTTATCCATTATCGCGTGGCTGCTCAGCAGTGCCTTGTCAGACAACTGATGAACTAGAGGCGACGAATCCCTGTTCCTCTCGTACTAAAGGATCCTTCCCGTCAGGCATCAATACACTTCCACCAAAAAGCAACAAACCTGTCTCACGACGGTCTAAACCCAGCTCACGATCCCTTTTAATGGGCGAACAACCCCACCCTTGGCAGCTGCTGCACCGCCAGGATAGGGAGAGCCGACAGCGAAGTAGC
>JAAYTA010000018.1 GCA_012518185.1 Methanobacteriota archaeon | reverse complement strand
TAGAATATTAGAGCGAATATCGCCATCGTCAATAATGGTTGAAGAACAACCCACATTATGCCGATTGCAGTCTGCTTATACTTCGTCTTTATCTGTCGGAGTGTGAGAAAATACAATAACTCGCGATAGTCCCAAATATCTCGCAAGTCTACTTCCCAAAACGACCTCTTAGGACCAATAATCTTCTCCTTGGTAGTTACCATTCCCCGACGTCCAGCACATAAGGCTAGCGATCTACTATTGAACGAGAGATATTTAACAATCGTTCGATGACTATGTTATTATTGATGATCCCTTACCATGATACGTCTCATCCTACGCATCATATTTACCACATTCAGAGGGAAATATGACAGTAAATAAAACATAGCAATTCGTCCCAATGATTCATTGCCCCTCCGGCGTGATAATGCGACTCTGGCCTTTCTACCATGACCTTCAATGATGTATAAACGAGCCTGTTCACACAGATAATCATTGACATACGTGCGTAGGCTACTTTCTGGAATATTATACTCAGTATCCAACGCTTCAAGAGCGAAGTTGATACATGGTTCGAGGATGAAATTGTGTGTCATTGATGGATGCACTCCACCACAGCGGATGTAATTAGCACCGACATCAGTACGATGAGCTATAGGATATTTTAGCGCCAGCCGGCCCCATGCATCAACATCCTCTCCATATTTCCATGGATAAAATCCGCCTATCTCAGTGATAGCACTCTTTCGTAGAACGATGGATGATGCGCAGAAGTACTTATCACGTCCTGCTAGGCGGAAGTAATCTAGAACGCCGACGAATGGTCGCTTGATCTTGGGATGTGTACTATCATATGATCGATCGGAAAACACATATCGAAACGCAGTAGTGTATGCGCCAGCTGATGGATATTTTTCTACCATCTCATTGATGAGATCAAAGAAATTGGGAAGATATTCATCGTCGGCATCTAGTAGACCTATGAGTTCATTGCTGGCATGCTTAATTCCATTATTGCGAGCTGCAGAGATACCTTGATTGGTTTGATGAATGAGCTTGATCCTTGAATCATTTCTTGCCTCAACTATTTCTGGCCCTTTATCAGTGGATCCATCATTTACGACAATTATCTCTATATCATAATCTTGTGTAAGAATTGAATCAATAGTACGATCAATAGTATTCTCTTTATTGAAAAGGGGAATAACTACCGAGTAAGAATGCTTCTGGCTCATGTCAGATATTTCCTATTGAATATGTAGCTGATAATGTCTGACACACCTCATTAATTTATGATCTCATGAAGCCTTGTTCATTCCCACTCCACTGCTCGCCTATTCGTGCTATTAATTCAGTAGTAAGATACGTTATAGACGATGGTTTGCAGTATATTGCATCTTTGATAGCAGATATAGTAGCAAACGCTCCAAGTCGAAACGAACGCACGATAAGATGTGAAGTCAGCATAGTTACATCTCTACATATAGCATTCTTTTCATGACGATCTAATGATACTTCTTGCAAGTATGCTTCAGCTAATTTGTGCAACAAGAGTATAGATGACGTCAACTGATCTCTTGACATCACAGAATATGGATGCTTAATTCCATTTACTGCATCTCTATCGACGTGTTGATTTATAGTTTTAGAAATAGTTCGGCAGGATAGATCTAGCGATATTTCTGCTTGAGTAGTATCTTGAATAGATGAAACACTCTCATCATGAATTCGGTATCGAAGAAGGGGTTGTGCAATATTTACAATATCTGTAACTTCTAACATACGTAGCCAGAGTTCATAGTCCTCACAGTGTGAAAATGTCTCTGAATACAAACCAATGTGCTCAATTATAGATTTTCTAAACATGACGCTTGGATGAGCTATAGGCGCGTTGAAATGTGCGAACCAACGAGTGCGAGCTGGAGTTCTTGGATAATATCGGGTCCCAATATCTCGACCCATATCATCGATCAAGCGAATGGCGCTACCCACTGCGCCGATATTTGAGCAACGATCTAGTAATTCTACTTGTTTCTCAAGTCTATTCACTTCTGCAATATCATCAGCATCCATGCGTACGATAAATTCGCCATTAGATAGAGTAATACCTAAGTTGAGAGATTTCACAAGGCCGAGTCTATCATTATTTCTAATGTAGTGAATGCGTGGATCAGCTATGCCTTGAATGATATCTTTGATGTAATCGGAACCATCATCAATAATGATTATTTCCAGATCTCTAAAACTCTGATTAATGATGCTGCGAAGCGATTCTTCAAGATGATGACTTGAGTTAAGTGTAGGGATGATAACGCTGACTCGTGGATGTATCATAGAGACATTATCCTCTGCTTGTCAAATTGTGATATTTTATTATTAGAGATATCTTAGACTAGCTAGTACAATATAATCAGCATCTCTATGATTTCTCAGGTGAATCATTCATCACAATTTCAGTCTATCAGTAATTAATAAACTTGATTAGTCCAGCCCATGATATCAGCGTCCTTAAGCACTGCATCATATATTGTATTCTGAGCTGGTATATCAGGAGTGATAGCTTGTGGATGCCTCACTGATGAAATATTGAAAGATACTCGTGGAATATTCATTAGATGACCGATTCTTTTCTTAGTCATATGCGTTCCATCGAATCCAATATTGGAGATCAAGTTTCCATGTGGACATATTGAAAGTCCATTGTTTAGTAGGCAAGTAAAAGTCCATTGGTGATCCCATGTGTCAATTTTTCCTTGGTAAGTCTGTTCGAAGCATGTATTTAACCACCCTGCCATAGCTTCATGCTGAACGATCTTTAATGTCCTTCCTTGATCTCGAAACTCCGGCCATGCGGACATTGATACATCATGCTTATCCCACGCACGCCTCCAAGTTGCCCAGCCCCATATCGGGAAATGAGTGATGAAATAATAATCATCGTTATGATGAATTCCTGAGGTAAAATCATCTCCTGATACCATCATTACTCTGCCTTCATTGCGATATTTCTCAAGCATCATTTGACAATATGGGAAGAAGGAAGAATCTGGTAAACAATCGTCTTCAAGAATTATTCCTTCCTCCTCATGATTAAAAAACCATGTTATTGCTGATGATACTGCCTTGCCACATCCTAGATTTTCATTATGGTATAATCGCTTGACTTCACACTCCCAATCAATATTTTCAACAATCTCACGTACTTGTGCACACTTTATTGTCTCTTGGTGATTACGTGAACCATCTAAGGCTATGTACAACTTAGTAGGGCGCGATTCTCGGATCGCTTGGAATACTTTAGCCGTGGTATCGGGACGGTTGAATGCCATGAATAATATTGGCGGCAAGTCACTCATTAGCGCACCTATCAATACAGCGGAAGAACATAAAATATACTATTTGATCCGATACTAACAATAACAAGTCTGTTCCTTTCACCATACATGCCTCTCGGCGATCCTATGGGTGGAGAGACACCCGAATCAGACATAGGCAGGCATCTGTATATCGATGCAGTTATGATCCCTGTATCGGATCTAGAACGAGCATTGGAATTTTATATAGGGATACTGGATTTTACAATATCCGATGATCGTCGTGCTGAGGGGCGAATAGAATTATCATTGCCAGAGGGTGGGGCACGCATTATCCTGCATATCTATGGTAAAGAAGAACCGGGAATATGGACTGGAATTGTGTTAGCGACCGATTCGATCTATGATCTTCATAAAGTGTTAGTTGATGAAGGCGTGGACTTTACTGTTAAGCCGGAAAGAGATCGATTCGGTCGTCTTATCGTTCGCATATTAGATTTCGACGGCAATGAGATAGAAATTATTGATTGTCCTCCTACTGAGCCACGTCCAAGACCAAAAGCAACTGAAGAGAGTATGGCGGGCGGTAGATGTCCAAGACGTAGATGATCGCAAACTCTGTGTCTGGAATCATCAAATATGTGCGTATACAATATTATTATATCTAAGTATAGAGAATATATTATATTAAATATGTTTCATTACATGTCAGATATCTGATAGTTATAATTTTGCGCCGAGATCATAATTTTATTTGATATCTTTATAGTCCATAATATAGCAAATAATGGCATCGAACATATTTCATTGATATGATATATCCGAATATCTAGAGCAAGTGTTTTGTCGTTCGAATCTGTGTCGATCAACCTCGCTTGTGCACTAGATACAAACTAAGTAATGTGCTCATTGTTTGCTAAAATGAGATATTTGCAAGAGATTTTCAAGAATTATTTCTATATATATGCTCGAAAATATGCAATATAAGGGTGAAAGTATTCCTTACTTGAAATCCCATCTAAATCACTGAGTTTCAGTACTGCTCTACAAATAGATCCTCGATGAATTGTTCTTGACTTAATGATCGTAAATATTCGGCACGGCATCGAGATATGACATTTTGTTCGTAAAAATCAGCAACCTATTTGCTATTAAATTATGTATCTCATCATCGATTGTGCTAAAGCGTAAGAGAGCAATATCTTATCTAGATTAGAACTATGTTCATCTAAATCAACTTAAAGACAAAATGTATGAAAAATGAAATGGTTTGAAAGGGTTTTGACAGAGCTAGACTTTCCCATTTTACTTGGACATCATGCCGAGAGTAGCATCTGAGCCGATCGGGACTTCACCCTGCGGAACTGACATGCACACTTCGCGATTAATATTCATAATTTGTCCGTTCTTCCATGTTATATTCATGTCAATACTACCTTTAGATAGGTCGACAGAAAAATCCCTCATCGAGGAGGTATATATCGAGGCTTTGCCTCTTGTGGAAGTGCGGACCTTACCGGTCTCAGCGAGAAGACCAAGCGTGGACATTTTATCTACAATTTTATAACATGTTGCCAGGGGGATCATAGTGAGTGTGGAGATCTCCCTGACAGTTAGTGTTCTACGTGCTGTCGCAGCAGCGATTATGAGCACGGAATTATCCACGAGTGATTCAATCAATTCGTCACGGTGCATGTTAGCCGTCCTTATGGCCTCGAGGATGCAAACCTCTTCTTGATCTCCAGTATTACGCAATTGAGTGCCTCCTATCTTAAGCCTTCCCGAATAATAGATAGCATATTAATCTTTTGTTTCAATCTACAATCCCTGAGAAGGTGCCATCTAGCCAGACGTCAAATTTTTTATCTATTCCTTACGCTCAGGGAAGAGATTTTGCTGATAATACTTCTTCATTCGATGGCGTGCGTCGATAATG
>JAAYTA010000017.1 GCA_012518185.1 Methanobacteriota archaeon | reverse complement strand
GCGCACTCGGCGGCCCATATAGATAGGACTCGATGATCACCATCCTTAACCAATGAATTGATCTCACTCCTATCATGACGATTACTCATCGTTCTGACTATAGTATTGCTCTAAAGGAAATAGGTACCGAACGAGCGTTGGTTTTATTGGCTAGGCGCTGGGATATAATACTCGAACTGCACAAATCATGACGACGGCATCGGGAGATATCTAAATGGAAGAGAATATTTTGAAGGAAGTGGCAAGGGAGCGGAGACTGACTAAGATAATCGATAGTCCGCCTGATAAAGTGTTCAATGCATGGATCGATCCCCTACAACTCAGAGCCTGGTGGGGACCTCATGATTTCACATCTCGCGAGGTCATGATCGAGCCGCGTGTTGGAGGAAAATTCAGTGTGGAAATGGAAGATGAAGATGGTAGAATTTTCCCAATGAGAGGTGTGTTCCATGAATTCCAAGAGCCATCTAGATTGGTATTTACGACATCAGTGATTTACGATCCTGATGGTCGCCCACTGGAGGCATTGAATACTATTATTTTCAATGGAAAGGAAGGAGGGACAGAGGTAGTCTGGGCTTGGAAAGCAATCGATCCTGCACCCACAGCTATAGTATCTGTTGCATTGATGGGATTTGATAAGGTTACAACTGATTCATTATCACGTCTATCAGAATTAATGACCAGGGTATCTATATAATCGCGACAAGTCTCACAGTCATTATTAGACATGATCTCATAGTTGTCAACTAGTGACATTATAGTCTTACTGAATATTATAGCGCATACTGATCTTGATTAGATGTCTCACAGGGGCGATGAGATAAAGAATTAGAAGTGTATCAACGTGAAGACACTATGAAAGGCATCGTCGCGTTCGATAGCAAATATGGCAATACCAAGCACGTGGCTGAAGCGATTGCCGAAGAGATTGAGACTCTAGGCCATGAAGTCATATTAGTCAGTATAGCTCATACATTAAAATTCGATGATGACGCTGATTTCATCCTTATCGGATCACCAACTAGAATGGCACGGATGACTTTCCGGACTAAAATGTTCATAAGAAGAGCTAGAAAGAAATATGCTGGCAAGCCTGGAGCGGCATTTGAAACGTCATTACGTGCTCCTGAGGATCCTGAAGCTCGCGCCAAAATGTCTAAATGGATAGATGATGCAGCAGGAGCTAAGATAAAGAGGATGGCAGAAGAAGGAGGCATAATAATGTTCGATGAGATATTGAAAGCAGAAGTAGTCGATACATATGGACCCCTTATGCCTAAAACTCTCAATCGTAGCAGAGAATTCGCAAGGCGCTTTATAGAAAGTTTAGAAAAGAAATGAGTTAGTAGCGTTAGTGAAATGTGTTTTCACATACGATATATAATCGATAAAAAGGTCAGAGAAGATGATATTGAATGAACTGAAATATATTGCAAAAGATTTGACGAGTGTGCCTAAGGATTTGATACATCGCTTTGCGCGAGTACCGGGCGTAAGAGCTATGGTCAGATATGAAAGATGTAATGGTTGCTCAGCTTGTGTGAGAAAATCATTCTGTCGTTTTGGAGCAATATCTATAGAGGAAAGAAAAGCCGTCGTTGATCAAAATCGCTGCCGCGGTTGTGGGCGTTGTACTCACTTATGTATTAAAAATGCATTCTCTCTCGAATTACATCAACCTGCTGCAGTTAAGAAGTTCCTTAGAGCAATTGATAATAGTGTAAGTGAGATAATGAGATAACATGTTCTCAGGCAGAATAGAAAAGCTTGAAAACACATCTATAAGATATGATAGTAAGGGGTTTAAAGTGTTTGAGGGGCTCGGATTTAGAATCTCCGGGGCCTGTGCTTCTGGAAGCATTCCCTGCAGTAAACCGGCCTACCTTCGGTCGGCTTGAAAGGAACCTGGGTCTGAACTCCACAGTCGGAGCAGATCGCGTCGTGCATTTCTCGGGGTTCGCGGCTGTAACCGCCTTGCCTTCTGTTTCCGTACATTCTTATTACCTACAGCCAAAAAGGTCCTATTGACCCTCTTAGCATAATGTCCCAGGTTGTTCTAGTATATATATTATACTGTTTGATCTATTGACTGGGTTATTGAGAGATTATTTGAACGCATCATTATGTAGAACCTCATCATACTCCAGTAAGGTCTCAGGAAATGAGGCAATTGTAGGGAACTGATGAAAAACGAGTTGTAATTATGGATAGAAGTCTAAACACAGAATGTGACAAATGTGGCAAAAAATTCGAAACTATATCTGAGCTAAACATGCATCTTGAAAATGAGCATGGAGAGCTACAGCGTAAACGTAAGATAGTTCGTCAGAAGCCAAAAAAGAAGAAGAGACGATGAGGAAATAATGACTCCTCAATCTCTTAAGAATGGAGTGGAAGCACAATGGCTAAGAGGCGAGATTATGTAACATCCGATTTGCCAAGGTATTTTACTCTTTCTCACTGGATTATTACTTAAGAATTATCAGATCATCACGATCATGTTTGTTTCTTAATAGAGAGCTTCTTGAGCTTCCTTGATAGAGTTATCCAATTGTTGAATCTACTAGGTTTTGTGAAATAATTAATCACTCCTAAATATCTGGCCATCTCACGATCTCTTGGATCATCAGAGCTAGTCAGTATGACAACAGTTGCAGCATTTAAGTCTGGATCGTTTCTCAATACTTTCAGAAAATCTAATCCATCCATTTTAGGCATCTTAATATCCAATACAATGAGATCTGGTAATGCGGCTACATTACGTAAAATAGTCAACGCCTCGACACCGTCGCTGGCAAAACTTAGACTAACGCATGATCCACTATCCTCAAAAGCCTCTTTGATGATCAAAGCATCGCCCTGATTATCATCGATTACCAGTATATCAGGACATCTCATCGTATCTACTCACTGGTAGTGTAAAGTAAAATGTAGATCCAACTCCTAACTTG
>JAAYTA010000085.1 GCA_012518185.1 Methanobacteriota archaeon | reverse complement strand
TAACTGCTGTTGTGCCCTGGAGATAAATATCATGATCAGGAACTGTGTTTGAACCTAGGCTCCAACCTCCTCCTGACCATATGTTGAAGCACCAAAACAGGACATACGCGCCGACAATGATACCTATATACATAGAGCGACTGAGAGCACTAATATTGAACAACCTAGAATCCTTGGGGCGCGGAGGCCTCAACATTATTCCAGGCTCGGGAGGTTCTGTAGTTAATGCCAAGGATGGCGGTATCTCCATCAGTAAATCTATCGCTAATACTTGGATGATCGCAAGAGGAAGAGGAGTCCCTAGTAACACGAATGCTACAAATGCCATCAGCTCTCCCCAATTATGAGTAAATACGTAAACTACGAATTTCCTGAGATTATCGAAAACTGTTCGACCCTCTTCTACGCCGTTGACTATGGATGCAAAATTATCATCCATGAGTATCATATCAGCTGATTCTTTAGCAACGTCTGTACCAGTGAGTCCCATAGCTATTCCTATGTCGGCACCCAATAGAGCTGGAGAATCATTCACCCCATCTCCTGTTACAGCGACAGTCTCCCCTTTCGATTTGAGCAAATTTACAATTCTTAGTTTTTGAGCAGGGGCTACGCGGGCAAATACTAGTTCTTTATTATCTAATAGCAGAGAAAGATTTTCATCTGACATATTTTCAAGCGCATGTCCACTTATAACCTGACTATCGTCTGTAGATATGATTCCCACTTTGCGAGCAATAGATCCCGCTGTGAGTTCATGGTCTCCAGTCAGCATTATGATACGTATGCCAGCATGCTGAGCCTTAGCTACTGCATCCTTAGTTTCAGCGCGTGGGGGATCGTATAACGCGATCAAGCCAACAAAAGTAAGTTGATTCTCTATTTTTTCCGATTCAAAATGTGTAGGCACCTCTGAAAAATTACGCACGGCGATAGCAAGAACTCTGAAAGCTTCTCGAGCAAAAGAGTCTGCTTGTGTAGTGATTTGCTCTTTAATATCTGGTGTTAGTGGAATAATTTTTCCATTCCAATATATATTAATACTTCGAGCAAGGAGTTCTGCGCTCGCACCCTTTACGTATGCAACATATCGACCCTCATCTTCTTCATGAACGCTAGTCATCATTTTTCTTGATGACTCAAAAGGAATCATGCCTATCCGCTTTTTTTTCTTCAGTTCATCCTTATAATTCACTCCACACTTGGTTGACATCACCAATAGTGCTGCTTCGGTTGGATCACCGACTGCAGTCCATCTACTCTTCCCATGCCCCAGTGGGGGCACCAGTGTAGCGGTATTGTCTAATGCTGATGCATATGCCATCAATTGCAGGTCTTCTCGATCGCTAGCCATTAGCTTTTTCTCGTCAAGAAATACCATACCGCCTGGCTCATAGCCTTCCCCTGTAATTTTCAGTCGGTCGCCACTGATCCACATCCACCGTGCAGTCATCTGTCCTTCAGTTATGGTACCAGTCTTATCCGTACAAATTGTTGTTACTGAGCCAAGAGTTTCTACCGATGCGAGGCGCTTTACTACTACATTACGCTTCGACATCGCCACACTACTAAGGGCCAAGGATAGAGTCATTATTATCTGAAAACCTTCAGGAACGAGTGATACCATGACGCCGATCATGAAGAGGAGACTTGCTGCCAAATCTAGATGAAGGATAAAATACGCGGCAAATAAGAAGACAAGTCCAACCAGCATAGCTACTATAAAATTCAAGCGGGCTGCATGATTGATGTCTTTTTGAAGTGGACTTGGAGGTGCCTTAGTACTTCGAGTTAGACCAATGATAGAGCCGAACTGAGTGTACTCTCCAGTAAGAATGACTACTACTGTTCCAGTCCCAGATACTACTGTGGTGCCTGCAAACACTAAGTTAGAATATTGAAAAAGTTCCTCATCTTCACTTTCTTCAATCGATCTTCTAGGCTGAGGATCAGACTCTCCTGTCAGTGCAGAATTATCCACTGACAAATCAAAAGAATTTATTACTCTTGCATCTGCAGGTACTCTATCTCCCTCTTCTAATATGATAATATCTCCAGGAACAATATCCTGAATAGGTGTCAGCTTTTCCTGCCCGGAGCGCATAACCTTCGCATTCATCGGTACTAATTGTTGAATAGAGCGCACTGCGCGTTCCGCACGTTGTTCTTGAATAAGATTGAATAATATGCTTAGAAAGACAATCAGCAGGATAACAATTCCCATATTGATCGAACTTTGAGCATTCGACATTATGCCGCTGATGAATGAGAGTGCGGCAGCCATTATGAGAAGTATATTGAATAAATTTTTAAATTGAGCCCAGACAATCATAAATGGATTTTTCTTCTTCTCAGGATATGTATTGGAGCCATACTTTGCCAAATGTTCTTTCACAACATCCTCTGTTAGACCTTGCTCACTGGTCCCTAGTTCATTTAGAAGATCTTCTACCTTAGTCGTGGCTCCATTAATCAATAAGCTTGAGCGATCTTTACCTTTCTGCATCGACTTATCTGAGAAGACATCATCCATCATGCCGACTCCTTATATTGAGATATACATCAGCGCCTCTGCACCTTCAGTTTCAGAATTACTAGTACATGTATGTAGTGGAAAGGCCGCATCTGAATAATTATGGAAAAAGCATTTTAGAGTTCGATATAGCATAAGGCTATATTTGCTAATTTATTGAGTAATATGACTAATAGCAATATTAGCCTATACTTTCATACGATTGCATACCACCTATGGTTGTAAGCTGCAAAAGGATCATTTTCAAAATGTTTACTTCAACATATTATTAGCTCTGTCAGCTACACTTGTTCCAAATAGTTTTAATGGCAGATGACTTACAGAGATATAATGCAATTAAATAGGGACGAGGAAGCCATCCTTGCAGGCGAGAGCGGAGAAGGTAAGCGCAAGGCTATGGAACTACTCGTAGCACTTGGAGACATT
>JAAYTA010000084.1 GCA_012518185.1 Methanobacteriota archaeon | reverse complement strand
TTTATTATTATATTCAACAGCATTGCTATTAGGGTTCATGATAAATGATCCCTCCAGACTTATTCAGATAAATTATACTCAGTGAACAGTATCTCAATGATTCATTCACAATATTATATTTGATAATCAGCTAAATGAGTTTATCCTACTCCTTAGAGAGCGCATTTAGATAGTATGTATGACTATAAATCTAGATTGATTGGCGAATGTCTAATAATCAATGCACTAATTAGCTGGTGATTTAACCCGGGCGTCGTTGAGATGCCTCTGCGAGTTCCTGGATAGTTCGCTCCCCTGGATGCGGCAAACCTAGATATGGAAATACGTCTAATAGGTCATCATGTGGTTCTACCATGTCAGATGTGACTCTACCATTAGTGATTAAGGTCAGTTGGTAATCTATTATGTCATCTGATAGTGTCCTACCATTTGGATATCTAGCAGGCTTAATTGTATCATACATTAGTATGTCTGGAAGCAGGCTTAGGGCTACTTGACGAGCATCGTCAACATCACGCCCATTATTGACTAGTAACCTGATTATTTGATCTAAAAATAATTCTCTATCTTGTGTTGGCTCAGCTTGATTGAACATGTTTTTGTCTTCAATGAATGCAACGTTAATGAAAGGGCGACCCATTCTATCTATCTGTGTTAGAGGGCTGCCTTCTTGAGGTGCCATGACGCGTGCCCATATACCTACCCTAGTTGAGCCAAGAGCTTCATTAGGCATCTCAAGTACCATGCTGAATACGTTCTTATCAATAAAATGATCAGTGCCTGTGAAATCCATAGCGCCCAAATATCCTGCTAGGTCGAAGAAGAACGGATCGCTACGCATCCCTATGAAAAGCTTATGTCCTTCAGTTCCGGTCGCGATCTCACCTATTAAAGGATCTACTAATATATTTTCGAAGATAATATCTCCTTGACTATGTATGTCTCTTGCATCGTCCCCCTTTGCCACTCGAACGGTAGCTAATTGCCTACCATGTTCTTTGGGCGTATATGTGAATCGATAGGATATGTCTGCAATAGCATCCTCATTTGTGTCGATTAGTATCTCATATATGGCCTCGGGATGAAATTCATCAGCACCAGAGGGAGCAAAGGGATTGACATTGAATACTATGACAGTTCTTTCAGAGTCATCCCATCTATTAAAAATAAATATATCGCAGATGTCTAATCGAGGGTCCATTCCGGGTGATCCGTTAGGTGCATCTAAGTGATCCGACATGTTCACTGACCTCGATCGAATATTCAGGGAACGACTGCTATTAATAGACGTTCCGAAGGAAGAGTGATCTGCATCTTGATTAACACAAGCTAGTGATATATTATGATCTTATTTGATCATCTTCGCGATACTATCAAAAACGAAATAAGTATCGTCTCATTAATCAAAAATAAATCAAGTCAGTGAGATGACTACGTCAAAGCTGAGAGATGCCGCTTGACGGTGTTCCTATATCTCATTCTTGGGTTTTTTATGTGTGATGACTACGTCAAAGCTGAGAGATGAGTGCCTTAAGTCGTCAATGGGAGCATCTTCCTTCATATAGTATGCTATAGTGAATACAGTAGTACAATATCCACCTTGTCCTCCGCTTTGTGAACCGGGACCCACACTCCACACTCCTATGCTGCCTTTTTTGGCAATATCACTAATACTGATATCAGTGAACCACATTGAATTTGGACTAGTTGAGAATGCTGGGCACATATAGTATATTTTATGAATATACAAATATTCACTCAATTTCTTACCATTCTCACTCGTGACGTCTATAATGTTTTCAAATGATATGTATACTTCAGCTCCCCCATTACCAGTATTTACTGCAGTAATCTCCTGCATAGAGTCATCATTTGTGCCCGGCATACCCCATCCAGGGAAGACGCCAGTGAATTGTGATGAGGTATCTTCAGATTCAGAAACAGTAAGAAATAAGGTGCCTGTAGTTATTTGATTGCCGGCGCCCTCGGCCTCACTACTGAACCAGGCATGGACCGAACCGCCAATGAAAAGCGAAGCTACAAGGATGGTGATTAATGTTAACTCGATCCTTCTGCTCCTCATTTAGCCTCCTTTATTAATTATTAAGATGATTATTCTTCAAATAGCTAATAATATGATGAATAATTATGATTTAATAGTATTCCCTTATTTGAAACTAAAAATTGATGATATGCTATATATAATCTATCAACTAACTACTGATTCCCCTATCAATTATAACAACAGTCGTAAGATAATACACAATCCCTGCTAATGTATTGATATATCGGATAGATTTAGTGACTCTTGTCATCAAAGTACTTTCTTAAGAGATTTTTTAGCACACGGGGAGAGACTTCCACAACTGAGCTTTTTCGTAGTTTACCCAATGAGAAGGGACCATATTCTACACGTATCAGTCGTGAAACTTTTAGGCCTAGATGAGACATTATATTGCGAACTTCTCGATTCTTACCTTCACATATACTAACTGATAACCAATGATTTCCACTTTCACTTCGCTCCAGTTCAATCTTAACTGGCCCATATCTTACGCCATCTATAGTTACTCCATTAGCAACTGAATCTAGCTTCCTCTTGCCAACATGGCCACTCACTCTTACTAAATATCGCCTCATCCATGCATTGCTTGGTAGTTCGAGATAGCGAGCTAGTTCTCCATCGTTTGTAAGTAAGAGTAAACCTTCCGTATTGAAATCCAATCGTCCTACGCTTATAACGCGCGGCATACTATCGGGAAGATCGCTGAATACGGTTGGCCTCCCATGAGGATCTCTTTCCGATGTAATCGTTCCGCGAGGTTTGTAATATCTCCAGACTCGAGTCTCCTCGAACGGACTAATTAGTTTTCCATCGACAGTTATTTTATTCTCATCTGTCACGTTGAATGCTGGTGAAGTGAGAACTGATCCATCTACAGCCACTCGGCCATCAATAATCATTCTCTCAGCTTCGCGACGAGAACATACTCCTGCTCTGGAAAGTACTTTGGCTATACGCTCTCCTTCAAAAGATGTATCTTGCTTTGTTCTTTCTCTTTTGGAGTGTTTTTTAGACACATTAGATTTCATCAGCATAGACGCAAGCGCGTACGGTTATGTGAGCGTTTCCCTATCTGTGATGAATTGCTGATGATGTATGGTGATTACAACATGTCGCAATATGTTTGACTCAACATCATGAGTTAGCGTGAAATTCTAGATCATCCAGTCATTTAACGATCTGATCTATAGAGACGAGTGTATCAAAATTAAGAGAAGTACCCTGTATTTCACTGCCGCTCTCATTATTGATATGATATGATATACACACTTCTGCTGCATACTCTGCAGATTCCAGTGCACCTTCTACGCAAGGAGCTAAGTCATGTATCTCAATCTTACCAATACTACATGCTTCTTGTAAAGTTATATTGTCCAATTCACATACTACTTTCGCATGATCGGTAGAGAGAATTTTATAACTAACCGTGATGTAAATATGCTCACTCAATCTACCGTCACCCAGTCCTTCAGGTAGATCGCTGGATTGAATGTCCTTGAGATTATCAAACAATATGCACAATCTACCTGCTATTGTACCCATATTAGTCACAGTGAAAACTTGCTGAGCCTCTTCTTTTGTTGATGCACATGCATCAGTTCCCCATCCAGGGAAGATATTTCCAAATTGTGAGGCAATTAATTCAGAATCGCCTGCGATTAAATACAGCGTACTTGATCTAAATCTATTACCATCGTTAACGATACTATCATCATACCATGCATATACTGAACCGCCAATGAAGAGCATAGCAATGATGATTGTTATAATCGCCAATCCGATCTTTCTGAATGACATTTATCTTCTTTTCTCCCCCATATTATGATACCGAATGATGAAGATCGATTCATAGGAGGATATCTTTACTTTTATATTGTATCAGCCAATAATCATGTTTGATAACATCATCTGATATAGATAATTATGAATTGAAGGAACACACTTTAAAGTAATAAGGTGAAAAATATTAATGCTATTTCTACCTCAAACGTTGTTTCGCAATCTAACTCAGCCTATTCAAATTCACCAATATCTTGAAAATATTAGGATATGATATTGAGGATTACTTGCCTGATCATGCGATTGATAGACAAGCATTCATCATATTTTATAAAATATTCAAGACTTTTTCAATGTCTTACCTATTGAATATGCCTTACCAATAGATTCACCAAATCGGTAGTACATGCCATTAGTATAGATTATAGGATCGACCTTAACCACATCAGGGACTTCATTTTGTAAGCAGCCTTCATCAGCATGTATATCGATAACTTTTCCCACGTGCAGGTTATGCGATCCAAGATCTATAGTGTGGACTAATTCACATTCGATATTTACTGGAAATGATTTTATCAGAGGTGTATTGGTTGACTTGCTATAGAATATTTCAAAGATGCTAGCTTTGTCATCTTTACTTCCAGATATGAGTCCACATAAGTCAGCCTCTGCCACATTTTTTGTCGATGGTATGTTGAGGCTGAAAGTCTCAGATTCCATAATACCTTTCTCCGTATGACGAGATTTGTTTATGGAAACTGATACCATGGGAGGTTCCATGCATGCCACTCCTGCCCATGCTGCAGTCATGAAATTTGGCTTTCCGCCTACGCTTGCGCCAACCAAGACTATAGGCATAGCTGACATGTATGGCTTTGGCCCTATTGATACCTTATTCATATGTCCAAGAATAGAGTGCATCAACATGAATCTATTGAATAAATGAGATAAGCCATCGTCAATTATACTTTAGTGCTTTGCTTATTCTACACCTCACATGGGTTTACGCGATGCATAATTCATAGATGCAACCTACCTTCTTATGCTATCTCAGCCTCACTCATAGAATCAACCCTACTCTCAACAATTAATCCCAAAGTTAGCGCTATAATAGCAATTGGTAGACCAATGACAAGAGGATTGATGACTGTGAATGGAGCTCCTAGCAGAGTTGTCTTTCCGAACAATGCCTGGCAGATGCCAAGAGCTCCTGCTTCAGCCTCATGTACAAATATGGTCCATATGAGCCATGAGAGACTGCCAGATATTAAACTGAGTCTGGCTGGGAATGAAGATGGTTGTTTACTATATATCGCATATGTCAATGCTGGAAGGAATGCGCTAGCGCATAATCCCATGAATATAGCAGTAGCACGAACGATAATGTTTTCTGGCATTATTATGGCAAGAGCAACTGATACAGCTATCATAGCGATAGTTCCCAGTTGAGCGATGCGTTTGGATGGCCTATCCCTTCCAGAGACATGTTTGTATAGATCATATCCTGCAGTAGTGCCCATTGCGTGGAATAAAGAACTGAGGGTAGACATGGCTGCAGCCAATAGTACTAGCAAGAATATGACAACATATAGCTCAGGTGTAGCATTGTTTATGAACAGAGGGATTATCTGATCAACATCATTTCCCGCTGCCTCGAGTGCTATCTGTCCCTGTTTATCCCAAAACCATACGTTTGTAAGCGGACCTACTGTGAAGGCAATACCAGTAGTCAATAGCATGAACGGTCCGCCGATCGCTACTGCGCGATTTATTGAGCGGTCATCTTTGGCTGAGAGGAATCGAACTGTTAACTGTGGCTGTGCGAGCACGCCTATACCCACTCCCATTACTATTGTTGTAATGAGCGTTAACCATGCGTTAGATCCGAATTCAGGCATAGCTGTCCAAGAGCGTAGGCCTGCCTCTTGCAACTCTAGAGGAATCTGTGGAGACATCTCTGAGAGAGTAGTGAAGCCTTCAATTGGACCACCTACTGCTACGAATGTGAGTATTAGTAATATTGTAAGTCCGATCAGTATGAGAGCACCTTGCATAGCATCAGTATACATGACTGCAATGAGCCCTCCAAATATCACATAGGATGCAGTTATAACTGCGAAACCTAAGATTGCCATGTTCTTATCAATTCCAAACGTAACATCGATGAAATTTGCTCCACCTATTATTATTGCTGCACAGTATAATGGCATGGCTATGAGTATCATAGCTGCAGATGCATACTGCATGAAAGGAGAATCAAATCTTTTCCCCAGTAGATCGGGAAAAGTCACAGCACCCAATTGTCCCCCCAATCTTCTAATTCTCTTTCCGAAAAAGATGAATGCGATTATCACACCTACTAGGATGCATAATACTGTAAGCCACATTAGGCCAGTCCCATAAGCGGCAGACATGCCGCCGAATCCTATGATGGCTGAAGTACTGATGAATGCTGAACCATATGAGAGCGCTAGCACTGCTGGACTTATCTTCTTTCCAGCAATCATATAGTCATCAGCACTTTTAGTTTGTTTATATCCTACATATCCAAGATATAGAGTAACTCCAAGAAACACTGTGGCACACAGGATGAATAATTTCATATCAACCATATCATTC
The DNA here is from genome assembly GCA_012518185.1 of Methanobacteriota archaeon. GTDB lineage: Archaea > Thermoplasmatota > Thermoplasmata > Methanomassiliicoccales > Methanomassiliicoccaceae > DTU008. The sequence continues at coordinate 1,545 of JAAYTA010000084.1, read as the reverse complement.
TACCTCGTTTCTTTTTAGCCATCCATAGACAATACATGCAATGGTCAATCCAATGGCTAGTACGTATGCCAATACTATCTGCAAATCCTCGATACCGAACATACTCTCACTGGAATTATGATATTGCCTGGCGATGGAGGATGTAATATATCAATGTTACATGTTATCACGTAACACGGTTGTGATTAAGCAATAGATTACTATCTCATAATGCTACAGTTGCATACATTGAATTTATGATGAATTGAAATTATTATATCGGAATAATATACTTCAAGTGAATGTCTGATTCCTGAGTATTATTTGTTTTTCTCTATGGCAGCATTCTCTGCTCTGATGAATTTGCGCCCCATATCTTCACGCTCTTCCTGAGTAAAAGCTTTTTGAAGCGAAGATAACACCCGATTTTCCTCCGCATCAATATGTATGAGTATCACTCCCTTTACCACTCGCCATCTAGGAATCCATAATTCATCTGCAGGAGAGAGCTGCACGAGTCCTTTAGCAATGTTGGTAGCGACAGTATGGTATTCCCAAGCCTCTAGTGCAGCCGATCTTGCAGTTGGCCTCTCCTCCATTCGAGGAAACAATACCATTTCTTCAATCATTGCGTGAACTCTAAGTTTTGTAAGTATCAATTGGATAATCTGTTTGCGCTCTTCGGCATCATACTCTTCCTTCCCGCAAGTCTGTTGTATAAGCGCCCGAATATCCTGATGCTGCTTTTTGATGATATCAACAATATCCATGTCTTATTACTGGATAGCGACTAAGTTAATGAAACAATGCCGACACTTTCATCGCTTTGAGTAGATTGAACGCACTCTAGAAGACTAGATATTATATCTTATGAGTGACAGAGAAGAACGCGGTGAAGCATATGCCAAGCTGCCATGAGATGAAAATGAATCAGGTATATGTGTGCAAGGAGTGCGGCCTTGAATTAAAAGTCGTAAAAGAATGTGACGAATGTGGTACTGAAGAGCATAGTGCTGCATGTGGATGTGCGGAAGGATGCTCATTCGATTGTTGTGGCAATCCCATGACATTGAAGAGTTAAGGAAGCTCATTAACGCCTACAGAGACGATACATGCCCTTCGCTGCTAGCTGAATAATTCCAACTACTGAGACTATTGCATACGCATACGATGATGTAAAGCATAGATAAGATAGATTAGTCGATAATGAATATCAGAAATATCACTGTGATATTCAGTATTGCATCTACATTTCGATATCAACTTCATCGATGAGGGAGCATGTCGTCACATCTGGCAATAATACTGAGCTAATAATGGCCTGAGACATCGTAGCAATTCAATCGCATCGTTATTCAAAAGGTGATAGTACGAGTGATAAAGCATCAGATGAATATCGGGTAGAAAACTTCTATTCCACATTTATCAGGCGAGGGGAACTCGTATTCGACATAGGTGCCAATCATGGAGATCGTGTAGCTGTTTTCCTATCACTTGGCGCGAATGTCGTAGCTGTTGAACCTCAACCCCATTGCTTAACAAACTTGATGAGTAAGTTCGAAGAAC
>JAAYTA010000083.1 GCA_012518185.1 Methanobacteriota archaeon | reverse complement strand
GGCACACAATACGTCATCATTTGTAGCCGTGGCTCCAAGTATGAGTAATAATTCATTGTCAGAATCTGATACCTCTTCCGTATCTGGAGAGGTAGCTAATAATGAGCCTAGTGATGAAAGTGCTCTAACTACCTGGAAGGCGCGACCCTCCTTGAACTTGAGGCCGCCTTTCCATGTTATTGTGATTGCTATAGGCCGCTCACCCTCAGATAGTAATGCTCTGATTTCATTCAACTGCTCCGGTTCGAGAGTGAGTGTATCAGAAGATTGATCTGTAGCATCGGGTAAACTGATTACATCAGATGAGGGCTCGCTTTCCATTAGAAACATGATTGATTTTACAATCTCGCTGACGGATAATTTTGTCTCTCCAACCTCTTCGAGATCGTCTAACATTGACTCAATCGCATCTACGCCAGCGAATAATAATTCCATGGCGTGACGAGGAGGCATCTCTTTCTTATCTCGTAAATCATCGAAGAGATCTTCCATCGCATGACCTAGCTGCTGTATGGGCTCGATTCCTATCACACCAGCTGTTCCCTTTATAGTATGCATTGCTCGAAAAGCTGCATTCATTCCATCTTCGCTGAAACCTTCTTGTTCTAACTCTAAAAGTACACTATTCAGCGTCTGTAAATTATCTCTAGATTCTTCGATGAAGACTTCAAGATACTTTGAGCTCTCCATTTCACATCCCCGCACTGATCATGATGGCGATCGCCTGCGCGATATCCTCAAGAGGATCTACTCGATCGGCTGCTCCGCTCTCGATAACCGCCTTAGGCATTCCATATACGACACATGTATCCTCACTCTGCGCAATGGTTTTGCCACCATTCTGCTTGATATATCTCATCCCTTCTGCTCCATCTGATCCCATTCCAGTTAATATTACACCAATCGTACGTGGGCCATAAACTGGAGCTACACTCTTCATGAGAACATCTATAGCAGGTCTCACATAGTTCACCTTAGGATCATTAGTAAGGTGGAGTTTTCGACCATTCAATACAAGGTGCTTATTCCCCGGAGCAAGGTAGACTCTTCCCTTCTGTAATTCTTCCCCTTCCTCTGCCTCTTTTACTTCTAGAGGAGAGGTCCAGTTCAATCTCTCAGCAAAGGAGCGAGTGAAGCCTTCAGGCATGTGTTGGACAATTAAAACTGAAGCCGGGAGGTTAGCGGGAAGTCTAGACAATACTTCAGGCAAAGCTTTAGGTCCGCCAGTAGATGAACCAATCACTACTATCCAGTCGCCACTTAATGCAGGAACAGTAGTTGGTTGCACTACGTTTGCTGATTTACGATGAGGCATAATTGTAGCTTTTGAAGCAGTTTTCACCTTAGTTATTATGTCTTCACTATTCCGCTCAAGGTCTAAGGATAAGGATCCTGCGGTCTTTGAGATAAAATCTACTGCGCCCAAATCTAGACTCTTAAGAGCAATATCTGCCTGCCTCTTATCCATTGAGCTGAGCATAACAACGGGACGAGGATATTTAGACATAATGTGTTGAAGAGCTGCCAACCCATCCATGACTGGCATTTCTATATCCATGGTGACTACATCAGGATTGAGTTCGCCTGTCATTTCCAGGGCTTCAACTCCATTTCTAGCCATGCCTATTACTTCGATATCTTTATCCTTAGATAATATGTCAGAGATGATGCGGCGCATCACTATGGAATCATCTACTACAAGCACCTTGATCTTTGACACTTACTCATCTCGCGATTTTGCGTGCCGTCTCAAGCAATTCATCATTCTCAAAGGGCTTTACCAAGAAATCGCGAGCCCCATTCTCTAATGCCTGTATTACTAGATTTTTCTGACTTAAACCGCTGACTACCATGATGCGTGCGTCGTTATCCAAGTCAATTATTTTTTTCACAACGTCAGTTCCATGCTCACCTGGCATGATGATATCCATTGTAACTAAGTCGGGAGTAAGCTCAGTATATTTTTCAAGAGCCTCTTCTCCATTTTTTGCCTGACCTACGACATCGAAGCCACCTTTACTCAAGATTTCATGGATCATCGCACGCATGACCATGGAATCATCAACTATCAAGGCTCTTTTTTGTACACTCATGCTGATACCTCTCCTTCATCTACTTGGTCAATATTCGACTGGTCCGAGAGTGCTCTTGCACGTTGGGAAATCTCGGACTCATTCACTACCTTTTCCAAATCTAGCATCATTATCAACCTATCTTCTAGCTTGCTGATACCAGTCAACGTTGACTCTGTTCCCTCCAATGCCTTTGGAGGAGGAGAGATGCTCTCCTTGGGTACTCGCATCACATCCTCAACCGCATCCACAATTATGCCAAGCTGATTATCTCCTACCTCAGCTACGATTATACGGGATTGATCTGAACGAGATGACCCTTCAGAAGATATGCCAAGTCGTTTCTTCAGATCGATCACGGTAGTGATCTGGCCACGTAGATTCATCACCCCCTCTATGTAATTAGGCATCTTGGGGACCCGAGTGATATCTTCTACCTTTCGTATCTCCCGGACCTGTGAGACCATGGTGGCGAATGTCTCGCGACCTAGTCTAAAAGAGACTATTTGCTCGACATCCCCCGTTATCTCGGCCTTTGCATGTTTACGGGCCATGTACGATCCTCACCTTACCTCTATTCCGCGCCTAGCGAGAGCTTCCTTCACTCTGACTGGAACGCTAGGCTTTGAAGCCGGTGCGGCCCTAGTCGGAGGGGAGCGAGGGGGCGTCTTTAGAACTGGCTGAGGACGTTCATTGACTTCTTCCAGATCATCGCTTATCTTGAATCGCCCAGCCACCCTTTGTAGATTCACGGCCATCTCGCTAAGAGCCTGAGCCCTTGCAGTTAAATCCTCCATGGATGCTGTCAGTTCTTCAGTCGAAGAGGCCGATTCTTCAGCAGATGATGCAGTTTCCTCCGCTATCGATGCAATGCCATCAACCGATTTGGCAGCTCTTTGAGTACCGTCTTTCTGAGATATCATAAGTTCAACGACTTCACCAGCGTCGCTTGTAGATCTGGCGATAGCTTGTGAAATATCGACGAAGACTTTTCCTGTTTGATCGACCATTCGCATGCCCTCAGCGGCCTCTCTTGTGCCGAGATGCATGGACTCGACTGCCTTTCCAGTCTCCTGCTGTACTTCCTTAATCATCTTAGCAATGCGCTCAGCCGCCTCACGACTATCCTCAGCAAGATTCTTGACCTCTTCTGCAACTACTGCGAATCCTCGACCTTGTTCACCCGCTCTGGCAGCCTCTATAGCCGCATTTAATGCTAACAGATTGGTTTGATCAGAGATGTTGGTTATGACACTCACAATTTCTCCGATGTCTTCAGAACGCTGGCCTAATAGATTTATGACCTGTGCTGACTCCTCAACCACTCTTGCTATTTCCTGCATTTTCATAATGGTTGCATCCACTGTACTCTTTCCCTCAGCAGCACTTTTATCAGCCATATCCAAGGCATTACCAGCTGCTTCAGTCTTAGCAGATACATTCTCCACTACTGATGCCATTTCTGCCATTACACGAGCAGTCTCATCTACCTGAGATGCTTGATTTTGTGCTCCTCTAGATATCTGCTGTATTGCTGCAGACACTTGTTCTGTCGAAGCATTCATCTCTTCCGCTGAAGATGCCAGCTCCTGTGATGTTGAAGATACTGTATCTACGGAAGCATTTACCTCCGCTAACAGATCTATAACAGCTTCTCTGAATTCTATCACAGATTGTCCAACAGCATATAGTGCTTCATAGGAACTCTGAGTATCCTCATCACCTTCGGGAAGTTCGATAGAGGCAGTTAGATCGCCTTCAGCTAGTCTGTTTAGTGCGTCATTGAATGAGTGAACTGCCTCATTCTGGAACTCTAATACCTTATTGGCTTTCCTCATTGCTTCCTTGATAACAGTCTCATCAGTTACAAATTCGAAAGAGCCTACTATTTCGCCATTTTCTCCACGTAGAGGTGCACCAGCACATCGTATATCCATCCGCTTGCCATCGATTGTGCAATCGTTCTCACAGATGTATATGTCATCAGTACGCATTGCAGTGGAGCATGGACACTCTAGAGTATTGCACTTAGAAGTCTTCCATAGATCAGCGCATTTCAGACCAATGAGCTCTTTCTTACTCTTCCCTAATAAGTTTGCTCCAGTCTCGTTGATATAGACTATGCGGAGATCCTTATCCATGAATTGTATGGGAGTTGGGATGGCTTCAAAGTTACCGACTACTGAGTCGAGGATTCTATTTATACCCTCTATGATGCCCTTATAATTACCACCATGAGGTGTTGCATCGGCCCTCTCGTCTAAATGTCCCATGACAGCTGATTGAGTTAGTGATTGAGTATCATCAACCAAGGCTTGTATGGAGTCACGAGCTCTGATCAGATTATCCATTATCTCCTGGAACGCTACTTTACTATCCTCAGTGTATTCGTCTGCCTCTCCTACTTCAATATCAAAGTCCATAGATCCATTAGCAAGTGCTTGTAGACCTTGGGCGATGCGTTCAACTTCAACTGCTTCATAATTACTCTTGCGAGCAGTCTCAGTCACATCCTGAAGAACTTCAACATGACCAATCACTTCACCATTGGCATTTCGGAGATAGGATACATCAATTTGGTTGACCTTTCCATCCCTCCCTGCCATGGTGCGCTCAAATCCCTGCCTTAGTCTTACAATGCCGCAATCCTTAGTGCCGCATACTTCACCATTCCATGCTTGGCAGTTTTGTCCCAGGAGTTCTTCCTTAGGACGCTTTAGAATATCTAGAGAGGGCTTGTTAAGGAATGTCATATTCATATCAGCATCAGTTACTGATATGGGGAAGGGGATGGCATTGAGTATCTGCTCATACCAATTAGTTGTCTCTACAATATTGTCTAATGTTTTGTTGAAACCAGCGATAACTCGTGAATAGTCCCCATGGTGGTTAGATACATCAGCGCGCTTATCAAAATCACCAGCGGCTGCAGCTTCTGCAAGATCATTTGCATCATCCACTAATGCTCTAAGAGCATCCTGACAGGCATTGATATTATCTCTAACCATCGCTAGATCTCCGTGGAGATCTGCATCAAGCCGCTGAGACAGATCTCCTCTAGCGATCATGCCTATATGTTCTATTATCATTTTGAAAGGTCCGAGAGCTGCAT
>JAAYTA010000016.1 GCA_012518185.1 Methanobacteriota archaeon | reverse complement strand
TACCTCTGTTAATCTCCACTGGCTAGTGAATGGCTCCTGCAGCCCCATATCTCTCTTTAACACCTCTAGAGCTTCTTTTGGTAATGTGATATCGAATAATTTTATAACCTCGCCATCGTGATAAATCACTCCCCCATTCTCTGATATGAATGGCCCTTTCAGCCCTATATATGTATGAAGGGCATAAGTGATGGGAAGTACATTTCCGGAAATCAAGCATACAGTGATCCCACGATTCTGAACTTGGCGAAGTGCTTCTATTCCTCGAGTACTGAGAATCTTACTATCATCGGTCAGTGTGCCATCAATATCTATAGTCACTAATTTGATTCCCATATTAGATTGATGATCTGAAGATTGATAAAATATATATGAATAGCTATAGCGAACATCTCTATAGATTCTATGTACATTATGTGGATATCAATAATTAAATTATATATTTATATATTAATATCTCATTAGGTTACGAGGCTGGTCGACTATTACTAATATATCATATTGTGCACAGCAATGGTTAAATCTAGCCAGTTATCAAGACAAATAAGAAATGAATCGCCGGCGCTCTTAAATTAATGGCCTTTGCCTTGCCGGATTGCACATTATGAGAGTGAGTGAGCATGATCATATTACGGGGGAGAGAGGGAGTAAAGTCATCTGATAATGATATCAAAGTACTATTGGTAGAAGATAATCCTGGGGATGTAGGGCTGATGAAGGCGGGATTGGAAGATTCACAATATCGCGAAGTGAGGATATTTCATGCCGACTGCTTACACAAAGCTATAGATATAGCAGCCAAGGAGACGCCAGATGCAATACTCCTCGATCTTGGACTCCCTGATTCGTCGGGATTAGATACTGTTGATAATATGCTAAGGTCAGTTGGTTCGATCCCCATAGTAGTTCTTACTGGACACTCTGATGAAGATCTTGGCCTGGTAGCGGTGAGTCGGGGAGCACAAGATTATCTGATAAAGGGAGAAGTAGATAGTGCATCGCTGGAACGCTCACTTCGCTACTCTATACAAAGGCATCGGGCACTAGAGGAACTTAGAGAGAGTAATCAGCGATATCATAGCATGTTCAAAGATAATCATGCAATTATGATCATGATTGATCCTTCTAATGGCAGTATTGTGGACGTGAATGAAGCAGCCGCAGATTTCTATGGATATCCTATAGGCGTATTCACCACACTCAATATAGCCGATCTAATTTCCATGCCTGCTAATGATCTCTCTGAAATATTGGAGTTAGCAGCCTCTAAGGACCAGCAGCACTTTTTCTTTAAGAGTCAGTTATCAGATCACTCGATAAGAGAGGTCGAAATGTTTAGCGGCCCTATCTACATGCGAGGTCGCGCTATACTGTATGCTATAATTCATGATATTACTGAACGCAAGAGGGCTGAAGAAGCTCAGAAACGTCTTACTAAGGAATTAGCTATGCAGCGCGATTTGCTGCAGACGGTGATCGAAAATTCTCCATTTGGTATTGTGGTAATTAGTGGTCCCAATTTGATAGTAAAATTATCCAACACCGCAGTTATGAACATCACTAAGGGAGATCCTTCTGCAATATTAGGAAGATCAATTTCAGAGATACCAGTGATGAAGCGAAATGGATACTCTCGTCTTCTAGAACTCGTAAATGAAGCCAAGAGGGGAAATAAGCCAGTAATTGTTGAAGAAATGGATGTCTCTAGCCTGGTCGGTGAGGGACCAGCATTCTGGCAAGTGGCAATAATACCTCTCCCAGGATTTACTAAAGATAGAGATATCCTCCTAATGCTTCAAGATATGACTGAACAGGTCCTAGGACGACGTCAAATCGAAGAATTAGCCAACCGTGCTGATTCTGAACGTAGGAGACTTCGTACAATTTTAGATAATCTCCCTGTAGGTGTAATAGTTGCTGATCAGTATGGAAATGAGCAGGAACGCAATGATATTGTGGATATTATATGGGGAGGAAGAACTGCTCATGATGGAAAAATTGAGAGATCTAGAGATAAGAAGGGATGGTGGGCCAATACAGGAATGAATGTACGTTTTGATGAATGGCCTCTATCTAGGACAATGAAAATCGGTGATGCCATAGTTGGAGAATTGATTGATATACAGAGATTAGATGGGACTAGGGGAACGATTCTATCCTCTGCTGCTCCTATTAGAGATGGTAATGGAAACGTCATTGGTGGAGTGGAAGTTATCCAAGATATTACGCGACAGAGGAAGTTAGAGCATGATGCAATTGAGGCAAAAGAGCAAGCTGAACTGTATATCGATCTGCTATCACATGATATTAGCAATATGAATACTGCAATACGGGGCTACATGGAGCTTGCGCTTGAAAAGATGAATATAGAGCAAAAAAATGTGAAATATTTCAACAAACCGATCGAAATAATTGAGGCTAGTAATCGTCTAATTGAAAATGTACGTAAGATTCAGCAAGTGGAGAGTCATGAAGCTAGGCATGGATTAATAGATCTAGGATGGCTCTTAGAAGATGTTCGCTCTGAGGCAGAAAAGCAGCCGGGCCGCGAGGTAAAAATCAATTATAAAACGACGATCAAGAAATTTGTAACTGCTAGTGAGTTGCTGAGAGATGTATTTGATAATATCTTAAATAATGCTATAAAACATTCCACGGGCCCCATAGAGATTTCAATATCACTAACTAAGATGTTTGAGACTGGAAGAGAATATTATAAAGTGTCTATAGAGGACGATGGGCCAGGAATACCTGATGATATGAAGAGCAAACTATTTCAACGAAAACAGGGAGGGAGATCTAGGACTGCAGGTAGTGGCCTAGGCTTATTTTTAGTGAAGAAGTTAGTGGAAGACTTCAATGGGCGAGTTTGGGTAGAGGATCGTATCTCTGGAGATTTTACTCAAGGAGCGAGATTTGTGGTGATGCTGCCTGCCGTCACCGTTGATGCTCGTGGGCAGATCGACCTATAGCTACTCTATCAAGCCCTGGTTCGAAGATCTCCAAGAGTGGCGACACGCTCCGCAAAAGCGTTGTGCTTATGAATGGATTCTTCACTTTCGCTGCGTGCAGTGACCAATGTCTCATTTGGAAGATCTGGGTATCTTTCTAACACTTTAGAAAGTATTGTGCGCACTACATCTTCCACAAATTTGGGTTCGCGATGAGCTTGAAGCACTACTGCCGCCTCATCGCTCCTTTTCAACACTTCGTATGTAGGGCTGCTAAATGATGCTTCCACAATCTCAATAAGATCATTAGCTTCGACATCTAGATTTTCAGGTACTTCTAATAGAACAGAAGCTATGTTACGCTGATTATGTGATATAATGGGCAGACAATCGTCCATAGTTACGTTAGTTGAATATTGCTCACGGACGGTTTCCATAGCACAAGGACAGGCAGTCATTCCTATGACTTCGACTCCAATCATTTTCTTCAGGATATCATCATTATGACTCACTGCTTTTGCCATAATTTTGAATGATTCCAAATTCAACTTATCACTCGGTCCAGGGCGCTCCATGAAATAGTCAGCAGTAACGCAAACTTCAGCATATGTAGAATATTCATGCTTCTCTCTCAAAGAGCGGCACAAGCCTGCCGCAAATACTTCTATGCCGGGTAATCCGTTATGTAGACTCTTTTCTACCTCTTCATTGATGGCTTCAAGGTTACGCGATAGATGAGAGCCCTTCTGCGTAGATGGAAGATCTACAAAGACATCTATGTTGCAGAAGAGGGTGTTTGAAGTATCACTTCTAACTACTCTCACTGGTTTTTTAATGCCCGTCACTCCAACTCGAGTCAGCATGAACCCTTTGGTGATGCGACGGTTCTGAACGTCAGCTGAGGTTTGCATATCCATCACTTTACCGCTAATTGATCAAACTCTTCTCCTGGATAAAGATATTGTAGCTACTCCGGTACTTTGTAAAGTTATCTATAATTTAATGAGTTCATACGCCCTTGAACCTAGTCCGAGCTCCTCAGCGTAGCGCAATTGTGCAGTCCAATCAATATTAACTATAGCTCTGATCTTGTCATCTCCTGGGGAATGGTGATGTTTTAGCTTAGTTCCCTCTAATCCTCTCGATTTATTTACTAGATCTGCAGCTGCTTGGTCAATGGCTACTGGATCTAATGATGCCAATATGCCTATATCAGGAACTATTGGTGAATCCGACCACGGGGCACAATCACAATGTGGAGTTACATCCACTACAAATGTCATATATCCAATATTACCTATTTTACCTTTCACGATGCCATAGCAATATTCCACAATCTTTTCTTGAATATCTATGAGGCTCTTAGGATCCTGAGGTCCAATGGCATCAGTAGGGCAAGCTACCCAGCATTCTCCACATCCTATGCATTTTGCTTCTTGAATTTGGGCTTTTTTTACAATAGATATGGCCGATTGTGGGCAGGAGGTGGCGCAGGATCCGCAACCAGTACATATCTCTTGGTTTACAGTAGGGTGAGCAAGCTTATGCATCTCTAATTTTCCTGATCGAGATCCGAATCCCATACCTAAATTCTTCAATGCTCCGCCGAAACCAGTCATTAGATGGCCTTTAAAGTGGGAGACTACAATTATCGAGGATGCCTGTTGCGCAGCCGTTCCGAATTTTACTGTACGACAATGTTTGAGGCCCACCTCTACTTCTATCTCATCCATCCCGAGAAGACCGTCGGCGATTATTATTGGAGCATCAATAACAGGATAAGTGAATCCATGTCGAATAGCAGCATTGAGATGATCTACTGCATTACTCCTGCCACCAAGGTATAAAGTGTTACAATCAGTAAGAAATGGCCTGCCCCCTTTTCTATGAATCATGTCTACTATGGGACTAATATATTGAGGCCTTAGAAATGTAGTACTGCCTGGCTCACCCAAGTGTGTCTTTACTGCTACTAAATCACCCTCAGTGAATACAGAATTTAATTGAGATGCTTCTAATAATCTCTGTATTTTAGATGGAATATTCGTGGATTGTCCATCAGCTCTTAATCCAGCAAAGTACACTTTTGACATGATATCATCTAGATATGATTCCAAGGGCTGATGAAACTTGCTGATGCGTATTACGCGCCATACGATATTCATATATATTGATAGTAAAATCGAGAAATAATGATCTGTGGCGTGGATGAAGCCGGTCGTGGTCCGGTGATCGGCCCTCTAGTCGTTGCGGCTATAATGGTCGAGGATGACAAACCACTCCGCGAGATCGGAGTAAAGGATTCTAAGCTTCTATCTCCCACCCATAGGGAGAAGATGTTTGAGCAAATCCTAACTATTTCTGAAGTTGAGACGTCTGTAATATCGTCTGAAGAGATCGATGCCCGTGGGAAAACTTCGCTCAATGAATTAGAAGTACAGCACTTTGCCACTGTGATAGGTCGCTTATCTCCTAGAAAGGTATTCGTAGATGCTGCCGACGTCGTGGCAGAAAGATTCGGAGAGAATATATGTTCCCTCCTAAACTATAAGCCTGATATAATATGTCAGCATCGCGCTGACATGGCATATCCTATTGTATCGGCGGCATCCATAGTTGCCAAGGTAGTACGAGATAGGGCAATACGAAATATAGGCGATGAACTTGGCGAGAACATAGGTTCTGGTTATCCTACAGATCCTATTACGAGGACTTTCATAGAGCGATGGATCCATGAACACGGAGACCTCCCACCTCATACCAGGCGCTCTTGGACCACATCTCAGAAAATGATTTCCACGTGCAAAATACAAAAACTAGATAATTGGATGGAAATACCATGACTATTGAACCCTTACTACGAAATATTGTTGAGGAATTCAACACCAGATCTGACAACGACGAAACGCTTCGCTCCGAGCTAGAAGGGATGGATAAGAAGGTCCTGATAGATCTAGGCAATGAACTGTATAATTTTCATCTTCGTGATTGTAAAGCTCAGGATTTCAAAGAAGGTCGCATAGAAGACTCCGATCTAATCATATCATCTGACCCTGAGACTATCAAAGGGATAATCGAAGGTAAAATAAAGCCCATGAAGGCCTTTGCCCTAAGGAAGATTCGATTTAAAGGCGATCTAAGCGATGTTCTCCGCTTAAGGAAATTATTCTAAATATACTCCTGAGAGGGATCTCTGGACCATAATGCTATTAGGTATGTAGTGGTGAAAAGAGATTCAATTCATTCTTTTTCTTAATAGATACGTTTCTGCGAGCTTTTTCTGAGCATTTTGCAATATTTCGTAGAGTGTGGATTGATTAATACTCAATCTTTTAGCTAACTCCCTACCTGTTACGCCGCGAGGATAATCGAAATATCCCATCTCTAATGCATTCTCCAATACCTCTTCCTGGCGTCTAGTGAGGAGGCTGAGATCATTCACTTGTAATTTTCTGCTCAGGCTAACTTTAGCGCCAGCTTCCTCTAGATCCTCGACCAATTTTCTAAGAACTTCCTCATCTGTAGCTAATAGGCGCCATTCCACTGCGCCCTCTTCTAATGTCACAGCTCCTAATAAGTATATATTGGCCCTCTGTAAAGCCTCAATCATCATCCATTTATTTACGACAATATTTCCTGTAATTACCCCATCGCCTTCTTCGGAGATCACGAGTTCCTTTGTATCTGGATGACTTGAGACCTCATTTAGCACCGCCTCTTTACTTATACCGTCTAGACGAAATTCTACTAGGCTACTTATGGTGCCATCCTCACCCATAGCACTCTCCACGATCCTAATAGGGACTCCAAGCTTATTAGATATGTCAATAGCCCAACTATCTAGTGGCTTTACTTGGATTATTGCCTCAAGCAAGTTAATGCACCTATGAACATATGCACTTAGACTATGATTCTATCTATCCTTTGAAAAGTTGTTGATAGCAGGATAGTTTAAAATGAAAAAGTAAATAAGAGGTTTAAAAAAGGTTTAGATTAAGAAGTGGAATCATTAAGCAACTCTAGCCATGATTTGTGCAGCTGCTTTGGATTCCGTGGCTTGTTCTTCAGCCTCTTTTCCTATGTCGATCCATTCATCAACCCTATCTCGGTTGGCATCGATCCACTTTTGAGCCGCTTCTTCTTCATTCATCTTCTCTACGAAAATATCATACATAACGGATTCAATATCTTCATCCGTCCATTCGAATGCTTCAAGTATAGCATATGCTCCAGGATGCTCATCAGCAAAGCCAATACGGGTGACCGTTTCAACGTGTTCTTCCTCACCATAGCTTGTCTTAGGATCCTCTAGATATTCTAGATCCCATTCTTCAAATGCCCAGTGAGGAGACCACAGTGTCACTGCAATCCACTCTTCCTTATCGTAAGCTTTCTTAAGTTCAGCCAACATGCCTGCGCTACTACTAGTCTGTAGCTCATACTCCTTGAGATCATAGTCATTTATGGCTCTCTCGGTGGCCTCTACTACGCCGGCGCCTGGCTCAATACCCACGATTCGATCTTTGAATTTATCAGAATAATCGTTGAGATCAGAGATAGTATGCACTCCCCCGTCATATACGTACTTAGGAACGACCATACCTATCTTCACGCCTTCAAGATTGGTGCCTGCAACTTCAAGCTCATCTCCATATTGTTCCCAATATGTTCCATGAGTAATTGGCATCCATGTTGAAGTAGTGAAGTCTAAGTCTCCTTCTGCCAATCTGTTATAGAGTGGCCCTGCATCCACTGATATCATCTCAACATTATACCCTGCTTCCTGCAATATGAGAGTAAGGACATTAGTACTGGATATTTCACCATCCCATGTCACATATCCAAATTGCAGTTTTTCCTCATCTTTCATGAGGAATATTCCAGCAACGGCAGCAACGACTACTACAGCCGCTACCGCCACTACTAGTATTTTTTTATTTTTTTCCATGTCTACATACCTCTGGTTTATACCTCTGGTATTGTGTAGGATCGACCATCTCTGGTAATCCGTTCATATTGAATTTTGCTCCTTCTCGTTCTTCCCATTTCCGATACTCTGCGATAACCTGTCCAGAATGATCGCAATGATTACGATAGCTAATCCTGCTTCGAATCCCATGCCTACATCAATACGCTGAATAGAGACAAGGACATTGTATCCTAATCCTCTAGCACCGATCATCGAAGCAATAACTACCATCGACAGGGACAGCATGACGCATTGGTTGATACCTGCCCTTATGCTAGGCATGGCTACCGGAAGCTGAACCAATGCAAGTTTTTGAAATCTCGAACTTCCAAAAGAGTCAGCAACTTCATTCAATTCTACAGGTACTTGCCTGATTCCCAGATTAGTTAAGCGCACTACTGGTGGAAGGGCAAACACTACTGTAGCAATCATTCCCGGTACATTACCAAGACCGAAGAATATCACTACGGGGATCAGATATACGAAGGACGGCATGGTTTGCATGAAGTCTAAGAATATCTTCACCACTGCCTCCACTCTGCTACTGCTTGATGCTGCTATTCCCAATGGAATACCTATAATTACTGCTACACCAGCTGCAACCAATACTAGAGAAAGAGTTTCCATAGCAAGGTTCCAGAGCCCCATATTATCAATTAGGAATAATCCTAATGCGACACCAACTGACAATAATACTTTTTTAGATAGGAAATAAGCAAGTACTGCCAATATCAAAATGAGCGCTAGTGAAGGAATGACTCCTAAGATTATACCTACTAGATCAAGAATCCATTCAAGTATGCTTGAGATGCCGTCTAGTAGGAAGCCTAGATTAATTGCTATCCAATCAACTAGTAATTCGACCCATTCGCCCAATGGGATCTTA
>JAAYTA010000082.1 GCA_012518185.1 Methanobacteriota archaeon | reverse complement strand
GGAGCTCCCTTTTTCATCTACCTGATTATATCTCGACGTCGGAAGTTAGAGTGGTAATATGAGGCTTAAGGTCCAAGGTGTATCATTTTGCTATCGCTCAGAAGACGTTGTTGATGATGTGAGCTTTGACGCGGATGAAGGACAAATTGTTGGTATACTTGGACCTAATGGCTCCGGTAAAACGACGTTATTAAAGTGTCTTAATCGAGTACTAGCCCCTAGACTGGGCACTGTATTCATTGATAGTATTGACAATAGAGATAGAACGCGAAAAGAAATTGCTCGCCAGATTGGAGTGGTGCCACAATCAGCCAATTCAAGTTTTCCATTCACTGCTCTCGATATGGTTATGATGGGCCGCAATCCAGAATTAGATAGATTCGAAAAAGAGAAAGAAAACGATATACAGATAGTTAGTAAGGCCATGGAGATGACTAATACTGCATTTTTAGCCAATAGATCTATGGATCAACTGTCTGGAGGAGAGCGTCAAAGAGTAATAATTGCTCGAGCGTTAGCGCAGCGGCCCAATATTATGTTGCTCGATGAGCCCACACTCCATTTAGATGTCAACCATCAGATAGAGATCCTCGAATTAATAACCAGGCTAGCTCGAGATGAAAAGATGCTTGTTATAATTGTCACTCATGATCTTAGTCTCGCAGCACGATATTGTGATAATATCATACTCCTTCGAAATGGGCGCATCGTATCTGCTGGCGATGTGACGCAAGCGCTGACTCGAGAAAATATGGCAAAGGTGTTCTCCATCGATGCCACTATTTATTATGATGAGCGTATCGGCACGCATAATGTCGCCATTATCGGCGCAATCAAGGATGGATGAAAAATGACGTCAAAAGTAGAGGTAGATGCCAAGATCTGCTCGCATCAGACCATTATAGAAGTCACTGATGTAGGAGAAGGAAGTATGGCAGTGCGAATCGACTCCGACTGCCCTAATGTCCAGACCTATGCCGAGATGGTCTCTCGACTTGATCTAAATGATTACATGGATTGGACTGGATCTAAAATATGGGACATGGCCGATCAAGCTGGTCTAACAACTACTTGCCTGACGCCGGTTGCTCTCGTAAATGCCTGCTGGGTGGAGTCAGGTATGATGTCTAAGCGCCTGGCTATGAGAGAAGGACCAATATTCATACGATTCATTGAGTAGTGACCTTTAATAGTTCTCAGTGACCCTACTATGTAGGGTGAAGTCATGGGCAGAAAAACTGCATTCCTGTACCACGACGATTTTCTTAAATATCAGTTTGGAGAGAATCATCCATTCCAGCCGATAAGAGAAAAAATGACTCTTGATACCTTACAGTCTCTAGGCGTATTTGATGAAGACAATGTCGTGATGACTCCTAGGCAAGTGGATCTTGATATACTAATGACTGTTCATTCAGAAGGATATATTGAACAAGTCGAAGAACTCTCTAAATTAGGTGGGTTATTAGATCGCGGTGATACGCCCGCATCTCCTGGCTTATATGAGGGCGCTCTAATGGCTGTAGGCGCAACAGCGGATGCAGCTAGAGGAGTCGCAAGGGGAGAATTTGATCATGCATTCAATTCTGCAGGAGGGCTTCATCATGCATTCCCTGATCGCGCTGCGGGCTTTTGTGTCTTCAATGATATTGCAGTAGCAGTTAGAATACTTCAGAAGGAATTTGGGATTGGACGCATTGCTGTAATTGATACAGATGCACATCATGGAGATGGAACACAATCCATATTCTATTATGAAGATGTGTTAACAATATCTCTCCATAGATATGGGCGAGCATTCTTTCCAGGTAGTGGCGACAGCAATGAGATTGGAGAGATGGAAGGTTCAGGATATAATATCAATATCCCCTTACCTCATGGAGTTGATGATGACTTATTCTTACGTGCTTATAACTCTATAGTGATACCAGCACTACAGGCCTACCTGCCTGACATAATCATTCATCAATTTGGAGTAGATGGACATTATACAGATCCATTAACTGATATGAAACTCACAACTCGAGGATATGCTGAATTAGTTAATCGGACTCATGAGTTGGCCCATGAATTATGTGGAGGAAAATATCTAGTTTTAGGCGGAGGAGGATACGACCTTGATGCTACTAGGCGAGCATGGAGTATCATGTATTGCATCATATCTGGAATCTCAGTTGATGATCCACAACTTAGAGAACTGCATGATCAAAAGACTCCCTCGCCTGACGAGGCTGCGATACCTATAGTACTTGACGTTATAGAAGAAGTGAAGCAACAATCGCTCTCAAATTTAGAAAAGCTGAGACACCATGCATGATTAGAAAAATTGTAAATGGCGCCCTGGTCGGGATTTGAACCCGAGTCGAAGCCTCGACAGGGCCTCATGATAGGCCGCTACACTACCAGGGCGTATTTCCACCCAAACATGTAGGTCATATATATGGATTTTCCATGTAATGATGTCTCTGGACATCATTAGGCAATCTCTCACAATATCCATGATCATTTTTTCGGATCAAAAAATCGAAAAATGTATCGTACAATGATGGAAAGTGGCATCAGTTTTATGATGGTGACTTGAATTAATGATTTGGTGTCGGACATGGATGGCAAGCTCAAAGTGAGCGATTATATGGTCCAAGATGTAATTTCGATCCCATCGAATTACACTGTAAAGCAAGCTATTGAAAAACTCATTTCTACAGAATTTCATGGCTTGCCGGTGGAAAAGGATCGCCGCATACTTGGCTTCGTGACTGCTAAAGAACTTCTAAGAGCTAGCGATCGCCCAGATGCTAAGATAACTGAAATCATCAAAACAGGCACAATATCATTATCTCCAGGGATGGATATTGACGATGCCTCTCGTGTATTATTTCGCTATGGCCTACGGAACGCTCCTGTATTAGATGAGGATGGATTAGTTGTTGGGATGCTAAGTAATATTGACATAATTCGATCGCACATCGAGAAGGCAACTCCCACTAAAATAAACATGCTGGAGACATTTCTAGAAAAGAAGCATAATGTCAATATCACTGTGAAGAGGCGTATAGTGGCCATTGAAGATTT
>JAAYTA010000081.1 GCA_012518185.1 Methanobacteriota archaeon | reverse complement strand
CATCTTTGATTAGATCTAAGTAGGCCTCATTCTTTAAGACAGCGTCTTCTAGCAGCCCTAGTGTAAGCTTTCCAAACTCTACGATCTCCTCAGCGTACCCTTCAATCTTGGCACGCTCATCTTCAGAGATAGGTTTAGACATTCCGCCAGGGATACCGCAGACTGGATGAGTTGCTTTACCTCCAATGATCTCCTGAGTCTTCTGGGCAAGAGAACGGCCCCTTAAGACCTTCCCCGCAACCTCTAGACCTACTTTGTCGACCACACCAAGGATATTTCTCTCTGCGACTGGTGCTGCTGGACCTACTACAAAGTCAGCCGCTGCCAGAGCATAGAAGTGTGCTGCATGGCTGTGTACGAAGTGAGCTGAATAAAATAGCTCACGGAGCCTTACTGCTGCTTCCGGAGGCTCTACCTTATAAACCTGATCCAGAGCCTTGGTCGAGCATATGTGGTGAGCACCGGGGCACACTCCGCATAATCGGGGAGTGATCTTATTCATCTCATCGACCGAACGGCCTATACTGAACTTCTCGAAACCTCGAAGTTCTGGGATCTGCCAGTAGGTCTTTTCAGCATTACCCTCGTCATCAAGGAAAATTTCCAATTTTCCATGGCCCTCTAGCCTGGTTACTGGATCAATGGTGATCCTCTTTGACTCGGACTTGTATGTCTGATCAGTTAATTTTGGACTCATTCGGATACCTCCGCCTTCCTCTCGGTAACTTTCCTCTTAATGATGGATTTAGGCATTGTGAACGCATAGAACGTTCCCAGGGGATCCTTAATCTCACTCATCATCTTGAGGATGTCATCTTCGGATAGATGGGTCTCATTATCAGCAGTCCTGAAGATAGATGCTAGTGCACTCAGCATAGAGCCACCGTGATCTTCCACTGCAGCGGTTGGTCCCATACAGCCACGACAGGGCTGATTGGCGTTCAAACACTGTGCTCCACAGCCAGCACGTGTAGCCGGCCCGAGGCAGATGACTCCTTGATCTAGCATACATTTCTCAGGATCGATGTCGATCTCGTGAGGTAAGTATATGCGATCTATCGGTTCATATGATTTTTCCCGACCACATTCGTCACAAAGCGTCTTTTGCGACGCGATGAACGATCCCTTGGGAGGTAGATCGGCACCCTCTTTGACATGCTTCTCCACTATGTCCAGGAATTCATTGATCAAGCTAACTGCCGGCGGGCAGCCAGGCATATAGTAGTCCACGTCCACGACATCGTCTAATGTTAAGACTGTGTCATACAGGACAGGAAGCTCTAACTCACCTTCGGGAGCCTGATATTTAACTTGGGGGAGCGTCTCATCAGGGTTTATGCTGGAGAATGTCTTATTATAGACATAATCCATGATAGCCTTTTTGTTGGTTACATTGGCTAATCCAGGTATGCCGCCATAGCAAGCACAGGAGCCAAATGATACCATGATCTGAGACTTCTGTCTGAGTAATTTGGCGACGTGTTCATTCTCACTATTTCTTATGGCGCCATTATACAGAGTGATGGTGATGCTCTTGTCAGGCATCGCCTCAACATCTTTTAATTTAGTGTCCACGGCAATGGGCCAGAAGGCAATATCTGCCATCTCGGCCACTCCGAGGATCCTTTCATCGATGTCGAGGAGAGCTACATCGCAACCACCACATCCGGCGCCCCAATATTGTGCAATAGATACTTTTTTTGCCATTGGTTACACCTCAGTGTCCATATTTGGCCCTCTCGGCCTTGTGTTGTTTCTCCGCTTCGATGAGGGGGTTGGGTCCCATCTCTCTGATCATCTCCACGAAGTCAGTAACAGTGTTCTGGAATTTTACACCCTCAGAGGCAGATACCCACTCGAGCTTGAGGCGCTCAGGATCTAATCCATACTGTTCTAATAACATCTTCAGGAGAGCGATCCTCCTGCGAGTACGGTAATTTCCACCAATGTAATGGCAGTCAGCAGGATGGCAGCCTAGCACCATGACGCCATCGGCGCCCTTGGAAAAGGCTCTGAGAACATGCTCAGGATCCACCCTGGCAGAGCACATGGCTCTCAATACCAGGAAGTTGGTGGGCATTTGTAGTCTGGAGACACCTGCCAGGTCGGCCCCGGCGTAGGAGCACCAGTTGCAGCAGAACGCAATGATCTTTGGTTCAAACTGCTCCCCTGTGGCCGCGGTGGCGGCCTGGGTCTCATGTTGGGTCGAGGTCATCTTCACTCACTCTCCTCAAGAGCTGCGTCAATAGCAGCGATAATTTGTTCGTTCTTAAAGCCCCTCTGCTCCATTGCAGCGGATGGGCATGCAGCCACACAGCCACCGCAACCCTTGCATAGGCCCTCATTTACCATAGCCTTCTTCTTCTCTGGATTCTTCGGGTTCTCAGTAATAGTGATCGCCTTGTATTCACATACGGGCTCACATATTCCGCAGCCATCACAGAGATCTTCATTGACAGCAGCAATTATGCCTTCACTCTTTAGTTCTGGCTTAGATATCACTGTTATTGCCCTAGATGCTGCGCCGGATGCCTGAGCTATGCTCTCATCCACAAACTTCGGCCAGTGAGCTAGTCCAGCTAGGTAAACACCGTTGGTAGCAAATTCAACCGGTCGCAGTTTCATATGTGCCTCTAAGAAGAATTTGTCCTTGCTAAGAGGTACCTTTAGCATCTTGGCAAGCTCCTCGTTGTCCTCATTGGGCCTTATTCCAGTGCTGAGAACTACCATATCGGGGCGAATCACTAGATCCTCTCCAAGAATAGTGTCTCTTGCTGTCATCTTGAGGGACTCACCTTCTTTGCTAAGCTCTGGAGGTTGGTCCTCTGGTATACGGACGAAGTCAACGCCTAAGCGACCGGCTTCCTTGTAGAGGTCTTCTCTGAATCCGTATGTCCTGATATCTTTATGGAAGACAAATACCTGAGCTTGCGGATTTTCCTTCTTGATGGATATTGCATTCTTAATGGCGTTAGAGCAACATACTCTGCTACAGTAGGGAGCTTCAGTATTTCTGGAACCGACACATTGGATCATGGCGATGGTTTTGGCATCTAGTGGACCCTGCTGCATCTTGTTCTCAAGTTCGAGCTGAGTGACAACTCTCTTGTCATCTCCGTAGAAGTATTCCTTGGGGACGTATTCTTTAGCTCCAACTGCCACTATAATGGATCCAGTTTCAATCTCCTCATCTCGAATCTTTACCTTAAAGTTCCCGACAAATCCGGAGATATCTTCAACTGGCGTGTTTAGATGGACAGTGATATTGCTTGTATTGCTCACCCTGCTGACTAGTTCATTGGCAAAGTCGCGTACCTTTCGGCCATCTTCCTCATGGAAGATCTTGATAGCATTTCCACCAAGTTCTCCAGTCTTTTCAAGAAGATCTACTTCGAAGCCCTGTGCAGCCATATCTAGGGCAGCAGTCATACCTGATATTCCGCCTCCGATGACGACACCGCTGCGAGTAACAGGTAACTTGCTCTCAGTGAGGGGCTCTAATAGTCTCGACTTAGCAACTGCCATTCTAACGAGATCCATAGATTTCTTAGTAGCCCTTTCTGGCTCATTCTGATGGATCCAAGAACACTGATCACGGATGTTGGCCATCTCGAACAAGTATGGGTTGAGACCGGCTTCCTTCAGAGTGCTCTGGAAGAGTGCTTCATGAGTACGTGGCGTGCAAGATGCAACGACTACTCGGTTGAGGTTCTCATCATTAATTACTTCCCTTATCCTTTGCTGAGCATCAGCAGAACAAGCATATTTCATCTCTTCAGCGTGCACAACGTTGGATAGATTCTTAGAGTAATCAGTTACTGCCGGACAGTCTACAGTCCCTCTAATGTTGATACCGCAATCACAGACAAATACACCGATACGAGGCTCCTGACCTTCGACATCTATCTCTTCGATATCAAGTTCCTCTACAGCACCTCTCTTTTCTGCGATGAAAGCGCCAGCCTTAGCAGCAGCTCCAGAAGCCTCAGCTACCGAGGTTGGAATATCCTTGGGAGATGCAAAGGCGCCAGTTACAAACACACCGGGCTTAGATGAGCTAAGTGGGCTATATACGTCTGTACCTGCAAATCCGAATCTGTTAAGATCGACGTTGAATACTTGAGATAATTCATTAGCTCCCTTCGGCGGCTCTAGTCCGACTGAAAGGATTACCATGTCGAATTCTTCTTCGAATACTTCGCCATCAACTGCGTAGCGCAGATATAGATTCTTAGTATCAGGATCTTCATCAATGCTAGCAACACGAGTACCTCTCAGCATTCTGATGCCATACTCATTCTCAGCACGGGCTCGGTAGTCTTCAAACTCCTTTCCTACTGCCCTTATATCCATGAAGAAAATGCTTGGCTCTAATCCAGCAGTATGTTCGCCAGCAATAATTGCCTGCTTAATACCATACATACAACATACAGATGAGCAATACTCATTGGTGTTGCTATCTCTGGAACCGACACATTGTAAGAATGCTACTTTCTTTGGCGCTTCTTGATCGCTGGGCCTGAGTATGTGACCGCCATATGGTCCAGTGGCGGATAGGAATCTCTCAAACTCCACCGAAGTAAGCACATTCTGATAATCGCCGTATCCATATTCTCTCTTCAATCTAGCATCGAACGCATCGAATCCAGGCGCAAGTATGATCGCACCGACATCGACAGTTTCCTCTACCGGCTTGTCATCATAATTAATTGCGCCAGCAGGACAGTTCTTCTCACATAATCCACAACGATCTTTAGTGAGTTTTAGACACCTAGCCTCATCGATGGTGTACTTCAACGGTACGGCCTGAGCGAAGGGGACATAGATCGCTTTGCGTTCCATTAAACCTTCATCGTATTCATTTGGCACCTTAACAGGACACTTATCGGCACAAATACCGCAACCGACACACTTGTCCATATCCACATATCTAGGATTGTGCCTGACTTTAACTTTGAAGTTAGGCGCTTCTCCAGAGACCTCAGTTACTTCACTGAGAGTCATAAGATCGATTAGGGGATGCCTCGCTAGCTCTACAAGCTTGGGCGACAGAATACACATCGAACAATCGTTCGTAGGGAAAGTCTTATCCAATTGGGACATGACGCCGCCGATGCTTGGCTTATTTTCTACAACATAGACCTTGAATCCCGACTCAGCGAGATCCAGAGCGGTCTGGACGCCGGAGATACCTCCACCGACGACCATCACTGCACCCATATCATTTGACATCTTCATACTCCTCCATGCAATATGGTTCTCACTCCACCAGTACAAAAGTTCTTGTCTGAATGTTCCTTAGTCAGTCTGACTCCATTCATGGGAATCCTCGCTGTTTTTTTTACGAACATTCTTCCTCCAGTTCGTGAGCGATACGCTTTCTGGCACTTATCGCTCGATTCAAAGACCCGCAGCCTGGACCAGTAGCTGGCATATGCCACATTATCATCCCCGAGAGGATGGAAAATCTGGCGTGGGCGCTTTTTTCGGAGAAAGGGATGTCCATATATTAACATATCGTACATTACTCCTATTCTAGGGGATTTTCAAGCCAATTTCGGCATCAAAGTATATAATGATTTCGGCTTATTAGTCATTATAAGACGAACGTTCGTATCTTTTCGATACTGATTTATCCTAAATTACCTTTCCTGAGAAATCTTAGACATATAGTGTTAGTTTATACATATAACATATATTATAAGGACATTGATCGTTATATAAATACATTGGAAGATAATAATTATTATTCATAAACGTTAGTAGCTAAATCAAGATCATGATAGCAGATCCAATACAGTATTTTCTAAACGTTCTATGTCAAAAGAGGATATAGAATCGACCTAAAATTGATATTTTGAATATAATCTAAATAGATTGAAATAAACGTTAGAACATTCGTCGACTTAAGGGATGCACGGATGAAGCTATCGTGGAATATTGGGTCAGAAGATGAGTCATTTCAGCTATCCTCTGCCGTCGATGAAGAGTTACGCCAGCTGATCAAGGAAATGGAGATACGCACATCGATCATCGGATGCGGAGGAGGCGGATCAAATGCAGTTGGCAGATTGGCTCAGGTAGGTGTGGGCGACGCAATATTAGTAGCTGCAAATAGCGATGCTAAACATCTACTTGGCATAAGGGCACCCTATCGTCTTCTATTGGGGAAGGAAACTACTAGAGGACTCGGAGCAGGTTCGATACCTCAGGTTGGGAAGTACGCAGCAGAAGAAGCTCGGGACGAAATAAGGAGATATATAGATGGCTGCAAAGTGGTTTTCGTTACTGCAGGGATGGGTGGCGGTACAGGTACAGGCGCTGCACCCTATGTAGCCGAGATGGCACGTAGGAATGGTTCCTTAGTAATTGGAGTCGTTACTTTACCATTTAAGGCTGAGGGAAAGTTACGTATGAATAATGCGCTACGAGGATTAGAAGAGCTGAGAAGGCACTGTGATACTACCATAACTATTCTTAATGATCAGTTATTGAAGTTGGTTCCTAAACTTCCTTTAGAAGTGGCGTTCAAAGTAGCTGATGAGGTTCTAATGCAGAGTATTAAAGGCATCAATGATGTCGTTGCTAAGCCTGGTTTAGTTAATGTTGATTTTAACGACGTATCGAGTGTCATGCGCAATGGTGGGATGGCTACCATAGGTTTAGGCGAGAGTGACGATCCTAGAGATCGTGTACAAATTGCAGTTGAGGATGCCTTAGCATCTCCCTTACTTGGAGAGATAGAATTGAGCAATGCTCGAGGCGCATTGGTAAGGGTGCAGGGCGGTCCAGATATGACAATCGGAGAAGCAGAGAAGGCCGCGAAAATGATTAGCGATCGCATTAGCCCTCGTGCGAGGATAATATGGGGATGCTCAGTAGAACCAGAATTAGAAGGAATGATGAAAGTGATGTTGGTTATTACTGGTGTAACTTCTCCTCATCTATCTGAGAAAGCTATGAAGGGATAGTAATATGATCATTAAATCCAAAAGGGGACGTAGACGGTACATCGCTTTTGCTACTGAACCTTCTACAAGTGAGACATTGCGTGATTCAATTAACTCTGCCTTTAAGGAGGCAGATATTACTTCGTTTAAATTGATACAATACGATGGTACGAAGGGCATAATTCGCGTAAAAAGGGAGGAACAGAGAATTGCAGTTGAGGCTTTGAAGAATCTGGAAGAACAATTACAAATCCGGACATTGGCTGCTTCCGGTACCCTTCGAACATTACGAGATCGATTTTTCGCTAAATAGAGATTGGCAGATGATACTACAGTTTATAAATAATCATTTAGATATTAAAGGTTGTAAATGATTATTTCGAATAACTAGTTTTGTGTATATCGATCGGAGATAGTAAAACTATTTGCGATACTGCATGTATAAGTTAGGGAGATATTGTATATTACATAGTGTCAACGCTATAGTCTAAAGCGCCTGAGAGGCGGTTTATTTAGCTTTGCAAGATATAAGCTATATATCAGAGTAGAGCTTTAAGTGAAATTTGCGTGTTAGGAGTGATGTAATGCAACCAGGACAAATGGCATATGATCGGGCCATCACCGTATTCTCGCCTGATGGAAGATTGTTCCAAGTTGAATATGCAAGGGAAGCGGTAAAGAGGGGCACCACCACCGTCGGGTTGAAGTTCAAAGATGGGGTCGTCCTCATCGTGGATAAAAGAATAGCTAGTAGACTTATGGAGCCCAAATCTATAGAGAAGATCTTCCAAATAGATGGGCATATAGGCTGCGCCACATCAGGTCTGGTCGCTGATGCCAGAGTCTTAGTGGATAATGCTCGCGTAACTGCTCAGGTTAGTAAAATTACCTATGATGAGAATATCAGTGTGGAAATGCTAGTTAAAAGAATTTGTGACTATAAGCAAAATTACACACAATACGGCGGTGTTAGACCTTTCGGGACTGCACTGTTAGTAGCTGGAGCAGATGATCAAGGCGTCCATTTATTCGAAACCGATCCCTCTGGAGCTCTAGTCTCATATAAGGCAGGCAGCATCGGCGCGGGTCGGAATGTAGTTATGGAAGTCTTTGAAGAGCACTATAAAGAAGACATGGATATGGAGGAAGCCATAGTATTAGGTCTTCAGGCCCTTAAGAAGGCAACTGAAGAGGAGAATCTTAATCCTAAATCTGTGGAAATCGGCCTAGTGCGTATGGATTCAGATTTCCGACGCCTCGATGATAAAGAAGTTGAGGCTGTTGTAGATAAGGCCAACAGTGCCTAAGAGGGACCTATCAGATGGTCGACATCGACGAGGCCATAATTGGCAGACTTGAGTCGCATGGCGAAACCTTTGAGATATTGATAGATCCGCAGGTCGTTAGCCTAGTCCGCGATGGCAAAGAGATCGATCTATCGAGTCACATGGTGATTGAAGAGATCTTTCGGGATGCTAAAAAAGGCACTAGGCCAGAAGATAAGAAAATTGAGGAGGTATTCGGGACTACTGATCCCTTGGCGGTTGCCAAACATATCATACTCAAGGGTGAGGTCCAGCTGACTACTCAACAGCGTAAAGAGATGCAAGAAAATAAGCGTCGAAGGGTGGTCGCAATCATAGCTCGAAACGCAATTAACCCCCAAACGGGGGCTCCTCATCCTCCAAATCGTATAGATTCAGCCATGGAGGAAGCAAGAGTGCATATCGATCCATTTAAATCGGCAGAATCACAAGTAGAGGGAGTTTTGAAAGTTCTCCGACCTCTGATGCCTATTAGGTTCGATAAAGTCCAGATAGCAGTTCGCCTGACTGGCGATCAATATGGTCGGTGCTACGAATTCATTAACAAGTCAGGAAAAGTCACTAAAGAGGAGTGGCACCCAAGTGGTTCCTGGATAGGTGTTTTAGAACTACCTGCTGGCCTGCGCGACGACTTTCTCAGCAAGCTTAACGAACTCACCAAAGGTGATGTAGACACTAAGATCTTGAAGGGCGCCATCTAAGTAATGTATCTGGATAATCTTAAGTCTTAAAATATATTTTCGTGATGAGACCATTAAAACATATAGATAGACACATTATTCGTTTCAGACGTTTGTATATGGAGATAACATATGACCAATGATGTATCAAGGAAAGAGAGGGAGATCGTCATACCTGGAGATCTCCTTGAAGGCGATAAATTAAGGCCGGGTGCTGGCACATATGTGTCAGATGGTAAAATATACGCGGCATTTCTAGGAATTAAATCTGTAAAATCTAATTATATCAATGTCATACCTATGGGTGGGAGATACATTCCCTGCGTAGGCGATAGCGTGATAGGGAAGGTAGAAGATATTGGACCCTCTAATTGGCTAATCGACATTAGTGCTCCACATCCTGCCCCATTACATGTTAATGAAGTTCCTTGGAGAGTGGAATTTGGAGATACTGCGCGATATATGAATATAGGAGATATAATTTTAGCCAAAGTTCTCATGGTCGATGAAACTATGAGGATACAGGTGACCATGAAGGATCAGGGATTAAGGAAACTCCAAGATGGTCAAGTTGTTGAGATATCTCCTACTAAGGTTCCAAGGATTATAGGTAAAGGTGGTTCGATGATTCAGATGATAAAGGGATATACGAACTGCCGCATATTTGTTGGCCAAAATGGTCGCATATGGCTAGATGGAGAAGTTGATAATATCATGCACGCTATCAAGGCCATACGAATGATTGAGCAAGATGCCCATTCATATGGACTCACTGAGAGAGTAAAGGAATATTTAGAAAGCGTGACGCAGCAGGATAATGTAGAATCGGAGTGAGGTTATCACATGTCAGAAATAGTTGATGATATCAAATTTATCGACGAGGAAGGGAAGAGAATTGACGGTCGCAGAGTAGATGAGATGCGACCTTTGAAAATAGAGGCAGGAGTATTGAAGAGGGCAGATGGATCTGCTTACTTAGAGTGGGGAGATAATAAGGTAATGGCTGCAGTATATGGGCCAAGAGAATGTCATCCACGCCACATGCAGAATCCTAGTAGAGCGATCATACAGTGTAGATACAATATGATGTCCTTCTCAGTTAGTGATCGTAAGAGGCCCGGACCAGATAGAAGGTCGATAGAGATATCCAAGATAATTTCAGAAGCATTAGAGAATGTTGTGTTTACTGAAAATTTTCCCCGAACCTCGATTGATGTCTACATTGAAGTACTACAGGCAAATGCCGGAACGAGAGTTGCTGGCCTCACTGCTGCGTCAGTCGCCCTGGCTGATGCAGGCATTCCTATGAGAGACTTGGTTCCTGCTGTAGCAGTCGGAAAGGCTGATGGACACATAATCCTAGACCTTAATGGAAAAGAAGATAATTTTGGTAGTGCTGATCTTCCTATAGCTATGATTCCAAGAACTGGAGAAGTTCTTCTCATGCAAATGGATGGTCATATGACTATGGAGGAATTGGATCTTGCATTGAGCTATGCGAAAAAAGCCTGCCAAGAAATATACGACATACAGAGGGATGCTCTACATCGACGTTATGCTTCACAGGCTGGAACAGAGGATGATAATGATGATGATGATGATTTGCCCGATGAGGAGGCCTGAGAATGGCGGATGAAGTAGTTTCACAGATCAAAAAAGGACACATACATAAGCTTCTCAGTATGGGTAGGAGAATGGATGGTCGCTCTGCCGATGAGTATAGATCTATCACAGTAGAAGCAGGAATCATAGGTAGTGCTCAGGGCTCAGCAAGAGTGAGGATCGGTAATACTGATGTGGTTGTAGGAGTCAAGATGGATGTGGGATCGCCATTTCCAGACACTCCAGATCGCGGCGTATTAACTACTAATGCCGAACTTATACCAATGGCTTCCCCGACATTCGAACCTGGTCCTCCAGATCAGAATGCTATTGAATTATCTCGTGTTGTTGACCGAGGTATTCGTGAATCGGAAATGATTGATCTGCAGAAGCTTTGTATCGTAGAGGGCGAAGAAGTATGGATAAATTTCTTAGACATATATGTTCTAGATTATGATGGAAATTTGTTTGACGCTTGCTTCTATGGAGCAGTTGCTGCCCTAAGAAATACAATCGTACCTGCAGAAAAACACGAAAAGGGAGATGATTATCCCATGCCCCTGCGCCATTACCCTATCCAAACCACTGCTGTGAAGATAGAAAACTCTATATTATTTGACCCGGCTTTGGACGAGGAAATGGTCGCAGATGCTCGCCTGACTGTCACCACCGATGAAAATGGGGATTTAAGGGCGATGCAGAAGGGGCTTGCCGGCGCTCTGACGCTAGACGAGGTCAATGAAATAATCGACACGTCTCTGCGCCTGAGCAAGGGCCTTAGAGAGATCATAGGGTGATAAAATGGCCAAGTCAACCGAGAAAGTAGGAAGTTCAGGCCGCTTCGGTCCTCGCTATGGCGTCATTGTGCGAAATCGAGTACGCGACATAGATAGGATGCGAACGGCAAATCACGAGTGCCCTCGTTGCCATCGTGCTGGAGTGAATAGAGTAAGTAGTGGCATATGGCAATGCAGAACTTGTGATGCAAAGTTTGCAGCGGGAGCATACTCTCCCGTGACAAAGAAGACGATGATTACGGCATACAAGAGTGCCGATTCACAATAAGGTGAAGAAGATATGTACAAATGCGGAAGGTGTAATGAGCCAGTGAGATCGAATATCAATACTATCGGTATTCAGTGTGAAAAGTGCGGCTCAAAGATCTTCTACAAGGAAAGGCCCAACGTAAAGTTGAGTATCAACCCAAGGTGAGGGATGCCCCGGGCAACCCTTCGGTTGACAACTCCACACGCACCAGCCGTATTGGGCGCCCTCTCTCCCGAAGTTGGGAGAGATATTCCTCGTACACAAGTCGAGTTGATTCACGAGGATGGCGATATTATCCTGAATGTTGAGGCTTCTGACCTCGGCGCGCTAAGGGCTGCCCTTAACTCATATCTAAGATGGATAGAGGTCTCTGAACAGATCTCAAGCATGGTAGGTGAACATAATGGATGAATTGAGCCCCAAGGTCCAAAATCAGATTGCCCAGTTCCAGCAGCTTCAACAGCAGCTACAGGCACTTCTTAGTCAGAAATATCAGATGGATGTCCAGCTTAAAGAAATGGAACATACCATCGAGGAACTAAGTAAAGCTCCAGCTGATGTTACAGTATATAGGAGCGCTGGATCACTTCTTATCAAAAAAGAAGGCAAAGAGGAGTTGCTAAACGAGATCGAAGAGAGTAAGGAGACTCTAGAGATAAGAGTTAAATCTTTAGATCGTCAGGAAAAGAGTCTTCGAGATCGCTATCAGCAGCTTCAGGAGCAAATTAGTAAGGCATTCGGTCCAGCTATGCAAGGTGGACAAGCCTTCTGAAACCCTTTATCCTTCAAATTTATTGTACGTCTCTTCTAGAAACTGCCAAATAGGTTTTACACATACCTCTGAAAGATGCTTCTTAAAATAGTCCAGGCATTACGAGCTGCAGATAACATAGTTGTCCTACTGCACAATAATGCCGATCCGGATGCCTTGGGGAGTGCGTTCGCTATACAGCAAGCGTTCGGAAAGGTTACCATAGCTGCACTTGGCGGTATGGATCGCGTCTCCAAGGTCGTTGCCACTAAATTATCTATCATTGTCGAAGAGACTATCGATTTGGAAGAATTTGACCTAATAGCAGCAGTCGACTCATCATCTGCTGAGCAATTAGGAGTGGATGGCGACATAGTTGATGTTGTAATCGACCATCATGCTCCTACTGGCCAGTGGACTGGTCCATTACACTTTATAGATGAGAATAGGCGCAGTTGTGCTGAGATCGTATTGGATCTAGTCCGAGCAGCAGATCATACTCTGAGTCGTGACACAGGCCTAGCTCTGGCCGCAGGCATGCTTACTGATAGTGGTCACTTTCGATTTTCTAATCCTGCCCTACTAGACAGCATGGCTTCAGTATTGCGGGAGGCCAAGATCGGAATGGATGAAGTTATGGATCTAACCGATATGGAATCAGACGTTTCAGAAAGAGTTTCTCAGCTAAAGGGAGCTCAGCGACTTAGGTTTGATCGGATCGGAGATAAAATTGCAGCTATGTCACAAGGAAGTGCTCATGAGAGCTCGGTATGCAGAGCCATTATACTTGCTGGCGCCGATGTAGCATTTGTTGGATCTCAGAGAGATGGAGAATTTAGAATCAGCGCTAGAGGAAAGCAAGACCTAGTTAGAAAGGGACTTCACCTAGGACGCCTATTGGATCAAATCGGTGAGGAGATAGATGGTCGCGGAGGCGGGCACGCTGGGGCAGCAGGTTTAGCTGGAGCTGGAGATGTAGAGGCCGTTCTCAACATGTGTATGTCTCAGGCGACAGATTTCCTTAGAGAGCTTCGAGATGCTGCCCGCGCTGAGGATGTAGGATGAATTAGACTTCTTCGAAGGATGCCTTTAGAGCCTGATAGTTGTCGGGATACTCTTCAAAGTACTTCCGTGAGGGAGCTAGCACATCACTCAATGCGCTAGCCACTCCATTCTTTAGATCCATCGGATGCAATTCTCCTGACGAGTAGGCAGATTCTAATTCCTCATAATTATTAAACTCTAGACATCCACCAAATTTCTCAGGCCTATTGATAGTTAAACAAGACACTCGTGGGAATAATATGAGGCGGGCCAACTCTAAAATAGGATTTCCTTCCACATCTGGAGGGCAAAATCCCTTCTTAATTTTTCTTTTAATATCTGTCGGAGAATCATGTATTAGTATTCCGCTATCAGGATGACTTTTAGACATCTTATTAGCTATAGGATCCATACGATCCATTCCTTGTAATCCCGGTAACAGCGGAGTGTGGAGCGCGACTGGTACTTTCCAGTTCAATTTTTCTGCTGCCTCTCTAGCTAACATATGAGCTCTTCGCTGATCTAGGCCAGCATAGGCTACGTCGATGTCAAGTAGGAATATATCTGTAGCTTGCATCAAAGGATATAGGAACTTGGATGAATCTAAATCAGCATCGTCTTCTTTTCGCCCCATGATAGTCATAGATCTTCTGACTCTCGATAATGAGGTGACTTTTCCCACTTTCATGAGCATTTCCCAGTATTCGATAGAGTCCATTATCTGAGACGCGAGGATGTATGTTACATCATCTCTCGGAATACCTAGGCTCTCGAAGGCATCTTGCATGTATCTTGCACATAGTCTAATGCGCTCAATGTCGCCACCTAATTTATCATTGATGTAGGCGTGCCAATCGGCCATGAAAATGATTACGTCGAAGCCAGCATCTATCAGATCTCTAATCTTAGAGGCTACTAATACCCAGCCTAGATGAACCAGGCCAGACGGTTCGAACCCAATATATGCACGAGGAGAGTCCTTAGTTGCAAGAAGCTCTTTTAGCTCCGATTCAGTCACTATTTCCTCAGAATTCCTGGATACAATATGGTATCTCTCTTCGACGTTCATATGAACCGTTTCGACATAATGCCAGACTTATAAAGACTTCACTCTGATGCATTATATGAATCAGAATATCGGCACATAAATAGCCATATTAGTATTGTACGAAGTATAAATTGTCTCTATCTCAAAAATAGTAGTGATCAGCCGCCAGCCGTTACTGGGAGAAGTGAGATAATGTCTCCATCATTGAGTATAGTATCTAAACCGTTAAGGCTATGAATATTCGTACCATTGACTAATATATATATTAAGTCAGAGAGTTGGTCGCCACTGGGACGTAGTATTTTCCTAATACCATTATGTTTCAATTCCAATTCATTGAGGAATTCTTTCACAGTATTTCCGCTTAATGTCATCTCGGCATGATTAGTTCCCATTATAGAGGCAGGGGGACCAAAGGTGCGGAATGATACTCTAATCAGTTCTTCCACCTCTTAACTAAATCTTCAGCCGCAATATTTACTACATCTTTTACCATAGATGTGGGAGGACAGTAGGCATTCTCGAATGAGGTTACAAACTCTTCAGCAGTGACATCCTTGAGGATAGCAGCTGAGATCCAATTAATCCTCCCATTGAGATCTTCTCCCCCAGCCATCTGAGCGCCTATAATACGATGAGTTTCGCGATCAGCTATTAGTTTAACCATTAGAGACTTACCTCCAGGATAGTATCTTGCTCTGGTAGATCCAGACGCATGACCTGATACTACGTCAAGACCATAGTATGCAGCGAGACCGGATGATATTCCTGTACCAGCAATCTGCATATCTCCAATTTGAGAGATCCATGGACTTAGAACGGGTGGAAATGTAGCATATCCTCCAGCAGCATTTATACCAGCCACACGGCCCTGCCTAACAGCCGTAGATCCCAGCTGGCTCATCGTAGGTCCGGGGACAGCAGCACTCTCACAAGATATTACATCACCAGCTAGATATATTGAAGGTACAAGACGTCCACGTTTGTACGGCTGGAGAGTTGCTGATACTCGAACTGCACCTAGTGGACTTATATCTAAGCCTAGTGAATTGGGTAGGTCTAGATTGGCTCTAACACCTGTGGCCATGATGACCATATCGCATAAAATTTTTTCATCTCCGGCCATCACATGAGATATTTTATTTTCACCGCAGAGAGAACCAATGGGAGTACCTAATATGAATCTAATTCCTAGACTCTCACAGTATACTTTAACCATCTCGGCGATATCTTGATCACAAATGCGCGGGATCACTTGAGAAAACATCTCTATTACAGTAACATCTAACCCTGCACGCTTAAGAGCTATGGCCATCTCTAGACCAATAACGCCAGCACCTGCTACCACAGCACATTTTGCATCCTTCATTGCCTCTTTTATACTTATGCCGTCGGAAATAGTTCTAACAGGAAATACGCCAGGTAAATTAGTTCCCTCTATTGGTGGAACGAATACTTTGCCACCAGTGGCAAGGATTAAAGAGTCATATTTTACAATCTCTCCATCGAATAGTGAGAGTGTTTTAGAATCGCCATCGATTGATGTTACAGGTGTCTCTGTTCTAACTAATATGTTTCGATTTTTCTTATAAAAATCTGGATCATGCATAACAATGGAGGGGAAGTCCTTGATCTTACCTTCCAATACAAATGGGATAGCGCAAGGAGAATAAGCTATGTGTTCTTCTTCAGTGAATAAGGTCACCTGTGCCTCATTATCAGTTTCCCTGGCTGCTGAGGCGGCAGTCATTCCAGCTGCGCCCGACCCTATAACCACTATTTTCCTACCCATATCTACCAGTTCTGAGGCATGTTCCAGTTGATATTAATATTTACGGAAGTGGAGTCTCTGGCATCCTGCCTATTATCATAATTATTCTTATCCTATGGCATTATGGAAGGGCAAATCTAATTATTAGTGCACTCATCAGGGAGGATGATATGTCTCGCACTATCGATCTGAAAAGGCCAGCCGCGATCTGGAAGGAGCAAGACGTCATCGAAGGACGTAGAGTTGATACATTTGTTACTATCTTCCTCACTACTGGGTGCTGGTGGTCATCAAAAAAAGGATGTTTGATGTGCGGATATAATATCGACTCCACTCCAAGAGTAACTGAGGAACATCTCAGAGCGCAATTGTCTAGAGCTATGGAGCGCTATAAAGGCGAGGCGATGGTAAAGATCTATACCTCGGGCTCATTCCTGGATGAGAGAGAGATCCCCACCTCATTCCGAGATGAGGTTTTCAACTCATTCGATGAGGCAGAGCGCATTTTATTTGAGAGTAGGGCAGAGTTTGTCACACCAGCTACACTGAAAGATATAGATCATCGATCGCAGGTAGCTATAGGATTAGAGAGTGCTGATGAGCGAGTACTTCGTAAATGCATTCGGAAGGGATTCACAGTGGAAGATTATAATTCTGCAGCAAATGCACTATATGATGCAGATATTCCACTGCGTACATACTTACTTCTGAAGCCCCCATTCCTAACTGAAAGAGCGGCAGTAGAAGATACAGTTATGTCTATAGCTTATGCATCTAGATTCTCAGAGAGTGTGTCAGTTAATCCTACTAATGTACAGAAAGGTACGGTTGTCGAATCCTTATTCCGACGTGGAGATTATCGCCCGCCATGGTTATGGAGCCTTGTGGAAGTATTAAGACGTGGAAGGGCATTATCAAAATGCCGACTTATGTCATCTCCATCAGGCGGTGGCACTATGCGCGGTGTGCACAATTGTGATGCCTGCGATAAAAATATTCTAGATGCAGTTCAGAGATTTTCTTTCGAGCAAAATGTTGAAGAATTTGATGGACTTAAATGTGGATGCCGCGAAGAATGGATTGCCTTAATGGATGTTCAAGGAACTATGGGTACTACTGTAGATGTGGCTCGATATCTAAGTAGTGATTTGGAGTTCGATCAGAGGTAATACTATGCAGTTTGATATTAAAAGAGGACACGGAAAAACATTGGAAGGAGATGGATTGAAGAAGCTGATGGAGGAGAAACTTGGCCCTGTAACGGTCGAGGGAGACAAAATAGTCACTTCCTTTGGAGCTACAATTCGCTTAGAAGCTAAATTACTGAGTAGGACTTCACTAGACATAGTAACGCAATCAGATAGGAACGCATCTCCTGAGGCTATGGAAGAATCCAGTAAAAAATATAATGAATTCATGGAGGCAGCTACAGGATTCACTGCGAAACAACGCTCTAAGCGGATGCAGAAGAAAGTTAAAGAAGGTAAGTTATAGAATAATAATGAATTGTATATGCCAATGTCATTCATTACTAATATGGAGGAGCGGGTGACATATGGCTATACATATATTTCATTCTCAGTCGATAGTGAGTGAACTGCTGACTGCGTAAGATAGTTATCGAATAGGTAATTGATCAGTTAGGATGGTTCGCTTTCCATTCCTGAACATGTGCACAGTACCGCTATGACTTAAGATCCCCGCGCCATACATAACAGCACTACCTTCAGGGATTCCGAATAAAGTACGGCCAGTGGAGGCCTCTAATACATACTGATCTAGATTATGAGTATAACGAGGCACAACGCAGAAGTCGACCAAATTCAAGCCAGTTATCATACTATAGGTGCTACTATACTTATCAGGAGGGAGTAATGCTAAATTAGGCATCAACGCGGCTCCTGAAGCATCCCCCATTATAATTCCTGGATAATCTTGAAGGAGTTGTTCCATTCTAGATGAACGTAGGGATCTCTGCATTTTTCGAATGCTCCCATCAGTGAGGAATACCATATCGGATTTGCGGAGTCTAGAGATGAGATGATCGGGATCATCTTCTACCCATGCAATATCTACTGTCCCACCAAGATCATGGAAGGCACCTTTGATTTCCTGTATCTTTTGCTCAGCTCCCCGGGGAGGGAGTCCCCATGGCAGTAGAAGTATGTGAGGAGCATCTCCTGCCTCTCTCAACGCTCGAACCGTTATATGTATGCCAAGATCTAAGAATGGATCGTGTCCCCCTAAAAAATATAAGATGGCCATGTTTATTCGAGAGATGTCGCATTATTCACTCTTTTGCCAAATAGTTCATGATTATTGTATCATATTTTGATAAATGATCCATAAACAGGAATACATAATGCTTGAAACATATTCTGAGCAGTTGTTACTTTATCAGATATCTTTAATTACGTTATTTCGTACCAAGGCGAAGAATGACTGAGAGAGAGTTAATAATACGATTGAAGAATGGTATCGAAGTCCTCAGTAGTAAGGAATATTATTTTGATGCAAGTGTTATCGAAGAGCGTGGCACATTTTGCATATCACATGCTCACTCAGATCATATGCCAAGGCGCGTCGTAGGTAACGAAGTCGTCGCCTCAGATATAACACTGCGTTGCCTCAATGCCAAAAGCAAGAAGCAAGTATCTATGGCATCAGTGGATGAGATAACGATGTTAGATGCAGGCCATATGTCTGGATCTCGTATGTTTCACATAGAAGTCAATGATCGTAGAGTGCTATATACTGGAGATTTGTGCACTAGAGATCGATGCGGGAATAAGGGTGCCTCTCCTATAGAGACTGATATTTTAATCATCGAATCTACATATGGAGATCCTCGATATGTATTTCCACCAAGTGATGTTATCGCCTCCCTTATCCGTGATGAGGTAGAGGATAATCTTTCACAGGGCATATCAGTTTCTCTACTAGCATATCCTTTCGGAAAATCACAAGATATGATCAGAATACTGAGAGATTTTCATCCTTATGTGGATTCATCAGTATACAATGCAACTTCATTAGTGCGAACCGATGTGGATCCATTAGAATGTCGATTATGGAATGGTAATAATATTGATGAGCCATTTGTGATCATATGTTCTCCATGGTTAAATCGCATCAAACAAGCTGAGCTCATGTGTAATCGAAATATCAAGCGCATAGCTATGTCAGGCTGGGCTATAGATGACAATTACAAGCGGAGAATGGGAGTGCATGAAGCATTTCCATTTTCAGATCATGCTGACTTCAATGATCTTATTAATTTTGTTAAAGGATGTGATCCGGAATTAGTCATAACGCATCATGGCTCAGCTGACTCATTAGCTCAAGAGATTAAGTCCCGATTAGGTATCGATGCCCGCTCCATGAGGAAGGGGCAGCGGACTCTAGCAGAGTTTTGATATTATGTGTATCTTCCAAGAGTGCGGGCCGATCGTTCCATTATAATATCTCCTATCCTCTCTAGACTAGTTTCGGAGAAAAGGCCAGAAGAGATGCTGTTTGTGCCTGTCGATGATAGCATGAAGATTTTCCCCTTTGCTACATTAAATTGCCGAGAAATAGGTCCTCGATTCACATGTATCATTTGCACTTTATCATAATTCATGATCACTATCTCACGATCCAATAGCCCATTCACAAAAGTGAATAGTTCCTTGCCAATATCTAATTCTCGAACCTTCAACGATATATGTGTAGAATATGCAATGCCAATCAGTACGAGAGAAGTAGTTATAGGTAGCATATACTGAAATATTGTACTGAGCCCATCGCTATTCGAAGCAAATGAATTGTAAGCTAATATTGAAGGATAAATCATTATAGATATTAATATCGCAGAGGCTATTAATCCCCTAATTATCAATACATTCTTAGCGCCAATTGGTTGTTTCTCACCCTGCCTCTCATAAACGAATTCAGGCACCAGTTCTTGAAGAAGTTGTTGAGATATGCGATCATTTGCGAGCAGACTTATAAGGGGCCTTGTATTTCCCCCGCTATCAGAAGACGCTATTCCTACTACTTCAGCCTCAATGCATGAGCGCCCTAGTAAGCGGGAAAATAGAGTGGTTTTGATAGTGATCGCATTGACTCGAGATATTTTGAAGGATGTCTTATAAGTTCTTATCAGTCCATGTTCCAGATATATTGTTTCTCCATGCCTATGTACCTTAAATCCGTAATAATATATCATATGTCGAATAGCTGGAACAGCTAAGAATATGAAGAATAAGAACATGGAGATAACTGCAGTTCCAGAATTGGTTTCCAAGTCACTGACAGTAGAGTAATATTGTTGAATTATTGAGTATATGAAAAAGAACCCTCCGATAATACTCTGTTGAGTAGGGACACTAAACAATCCATGAAAGATTACATCAGTTAATGTGAAATGTATTGTGGAAGTTGATTCTTCAAGTGGCGATGCCTCATCTCTATAGATATAGTCAGATACATTATCTCTAATTCTATCAGCAAGATGTCGTTCAAAAGTCAACGACGCTTCGGGAACTATAGCATTATATCCAGAATTAATATTGATCATAAGTTTAGAGGTTCCAGATAGGCGATTTAGGATCCCTCGATTGAGATTTATTGATGCAATCCTAGAATAAGGAAGAGTTTTCTTGAGCTTGAACAGAGTTTTCCGTTCCACTACAATGTCTGTTTTTCCAAAGTGAATGAAAGTAAGTCTCCATTGTCTATAATAGAATAATAAAAGTAATATGAGTGCAGTGGCAACTATAGCTGCTATTATTGGCATATCAAGTGACTTAGTGCTTATAAATAATATAATTAAGAGCGCTATGGCTGTACGAAATGTATTCTCTACAATAATTACTGGATGCATCCTGGTAGAGTATTCTGGCAAATCACTCACTGTCCCGTAACATAGCATTAATTAAATCTGTAAGGCGTTCTACTATTTTCTCAGCTTCATCTACTTCTAGATAACTTATAGTGGCGACTCCCCCTGCTGTAGTTACATTGACGTTCGCTAGCCCTAGGAGATTATTTACTGGACCTCTAGACACCTGTACTTGATGCACGCGTTCAATGGGGACCAGAATATGGCGGAGAATTATTATTCCATAACGCACATCAATTTTATCTGAAGTGATCATATATCGATAGCGCTCATAATAGATCCATGGCCCTATTATAAAGTAAATAAGTAATAAAATCATACTGACTAAAATCAGTGGTATAATTGACTGTACTGATAATTCGTCAGATAGTGTGATAAGTTTGAAAATTAATAATAAAATAATTGACAATATTATGTAAGTTATGGCATTGTTAATGTACATCGACAACATGCATTTTTTATTCAGTCGGCGATATGTTTCTGCCGATCGTACATTGTCTACTGTATTTCCACTCATGAATATGCTCCGACCGAACAGCAATGCACGTGGCAGATTTAAATGTCTCAGATCAAGATAGCTAAAATATATTTACTATAATTCAATAAATGATTGGGTATTGTACTGATAGCTCAATCGCTAATCAGTATTCATATGAATAAGTGCTAATACGTGTGTGAAGTGATGGATTTTACTATAGATTAAATACTATTGAATATCTCGCCATTGAACATGTAATGGAGGCCTTATCAGTAAACTCCACTACAAAGAGGAATATTATGACTGATGTGACTTATCTACAATATCTAACTGATTCGGTTAAAGATATGATCTTAACTTGTGCAGAAGATCTATTACGAGTTCATCCCTCTCCTGATGGACCTAAAATGAGACCGGAAGAAGATATTGTAAGTATTGTCAATTCTATGAAAGATGATATACAGAGTCTCACCGAACGATACATTGCCGAATTAATGACTCGGGGAATGACATCACCTAATGTAATCAGAGACTGCGGTGTTGAGCTCAGAATGATTAATGAAAGAATGGTGCTCGATCTTCATGGTCGTCTCAGGAGCAAGCTTGGAGATGATTTATGGCCACCGATAGAAGATGCTTGCAAGACATGTACTACAGAATAATCACGTTATTGGATCAGTACCCATGAATAACTATCAGCTTTTAAATTTGGTAAGCTGGTAAATTCTAGTAATATGTAACGTCGCAGCATATCTCTCAGTAGGAAAAACGAGGTACGTTACACATTGTTAATATTCATTGATGAGCACAGTCAATATGTATTATGTGGACTCCTCAGAAATATGATGGTTAGTGAACATGCCTGGGCACCAGGCGGACCGGCGACACTCTTCATATTAGGAGTACTCCATCTAGGATTATTCTTCTTTGCTACCTCAGATGACCAAGTAACACTCGCACCTGCCCTTGGATTGTGGATTTTAGCTGTATCAATCCCATTGCTAATTATTGGAGTTATTGAAATGCGCCGTGGAGAAGTATTGTTTGGCACCATGGGGATGGTTTTTGGAGGATTATTAGGTCTTGGAGCCGGATTATCTTTCATGCGTTCACTTCTTATCCCTGGGCAATCAGTCATGGATGGATATTGGTTTGCTGGAACTAGCATAATATTTTTCCTCCTAGTCCTACCAATGTTAAAATTATCTAGAATTATGGCTGCAGGATTGGTAGTTATAGGTGTGGCGCTATTTCTCCTTGGACTTAGCCTCGCAGACGTATTTGGAGATGCAACATTGGCGCTAATCGTTGCTGGATATCTTGCATTGATATTTTCAGCAATTTGTTACTACTCTGCAGCAGCTCAGCTTATTAACTCATATTATGAACGAAAAATTCTTCCTATGTGATGATGTAAATTACCACTTAGAGAAGATTATTAAAAACAATATTAAAATTTATTAATATGATTATTTGATAAATACATTCAAAATCATATTCAGCATAGTATTGGATAAAAGACCAATGTCAGAAATCAATCATTTTTAAGATTAAACAGAATATAAGCTGATTTATTGTCAGTCAGAACTAGTGAATATTTACGAGTAATTTCATTTGAAATGATATATGATATTGGAGGCGATACTGGAACGAGTATTTCTACCACATTCTAGGATATGTGCCAGTAGACATGAATACTCTATCTGTAAGAACTGCAATTCCTTCATTAACGGAGATCATATCAGTAGCTGACATCTTGGCAACACCTAATGCAACTGCCTCTCCTTTAGAAGTCATGAGAGCTACAGGCATATTTTCTAATATAGATGAGTCCGCTTTATACACACCTACAGCGGCCAAATCAGCTCCATGACATATGGCATCAACAGCAGAGTCCTTAATGATGACTTTTTGAATTGGTTCGAATAGTACTTCAAGCGGCTGGATTATGCGACGTAACCAAGTTTCATCTCCCTCTTCTTTCCATTCTACATATGCATCCTTGATATCTTGTAGAATGAATGCATCATTTTCGGTCATATTCCCTGAGCGTGTCCTTCGCAAATCCTCCATACTAGCCCCTA
This sequence comes from Methanobacteriota archaeon, assembly GCA_012518185.1. Taxonomy (GTDB): domain Archaea; phylum Thermoplasmatota; class Thermoplasmata; order Methanomassiliicoccales; family Methanomassiliicoccaceae; genus DTU008. Next base: position 22,594 of record JAAYTA010000081.1, on the reverse strand, counting down.
CTGCTAGAGCATCGCCGATGTCTACGCAGAGTGTCCTAATATATGTGCCAGCATCGCAATCTACGCGAAAGAGGACATCCCTACCATCTATTTCTAACAATTCTAACTCATGTATTGTGCGCACACGTAATTGTCGTTTTACAGCCGAGCGCACAGGAGGTGTTTGATATATTCTTCCAATAAATGTTTTCATGACGCTTCGGATAGATTCTTCATCTTTATCTCGGTGGAGACGCATCATGCAAATGTATTCTTTGTCAGCCTTTAGGGTCAAGCTTAGAGATCGTACAGCACGCCCAGTTGCGACTGGAAGAACGCCAGATACCTTAGGATCGAGTGTGCCACCATGGCCTATCTTGTCTACTCCTAAAATATCTCTAACCCATGCAGTAGCTTGATGAGAGGTTGGACCCATAGGCTTGTCCATATTGAGGACTCCTGCTTCAAGAAGTTCCTCTATAGTGCGATTTGAAGGGTGCTTGCCCGCTTGAACCATTAGTGGATTCTTATCCCTTACAAGCATCTCGGCTATGTTTCCTCACCTCTCTTATAATTCTCCCAGCTACATCTTCAGCCGGAATATTAGTCGTATCTATGACCAAATCATAGACGTCTTTGTCATTGATATCAATATTATAATATGCCTTATAGCGTTTAGCCTCAGAAGCTTCGCGATCCTCTATTTCTCGCTTTCTTTGCTCCCAAGTACCCCCTTCTCGTGTGACGACACGCTTTGATCTTTCATCAATATCTGCCAGCATTAGCACTCGAAACGCCTCTATGCTATGACGAGTTAGCATATGTGCAGATAGACGACCTTCTAGACAGATATTGTCTGAATTACGTGCAATCTCTACCATGCGATTATCTAATATCAGATCGGCCTCTGGATCCGTTTCACAGAGGTGGCCAAATTCTGCTAATGACATTTCACGCTCTTCTGCCATCTGCCTGAATATGTGACCTGAGCTAACTATCTCTAGGCCAAGATGTTCACCCAGTATGCGGCAGACTGTGGTCTTGCCTGAGCCAGGTGGACCTGAGATAGTGATCCTCATGCCTCGGCCTCTAACTCCTGAAGCCTCTTTTTGAAGGTGAAATAGCGAAGAGTGCGATTCAATATCTGGGCAAATGGAATGCTAATCAATGAATATAGTAGGATCCAGTGCGGCAAGATAGTACTTTTATTTAGATCTACTGAATCGGACCAAGGTACATTCACTATGGCAGCACCATCAAGGCCATTTATGAATACTGCCACCCATGCGAAGATAGGAATTATTATCAGCATAGTGAATGGCATGAGTTTCATTTGACCAGTAGATACATCCATGCTCTTCTGTAGGATTTCATTCTGCTGCTCGCCGAGCTTCTTCATCTTGTAGAGATTATTCTCTTGTCTAGCTTGGCGAAATTCCTTATTGAATGCACTCACGATCGATTGGCTTTGTGCCTGTGCAACATAATCTGTGAAGAAATGCCTTATCAGTGTTGTAAGACCCGTCATCACAATACCTGCAAGGATGAGAGTCAATACAGGAGATGAACCGCCAAATCCGATAAGAGGATTTAGTACATGTCCAACTAATCTACCTAATCCAAAGCGAAGGTCATTGTTGAATAGGATGAACATCGCTAATAGGAATACAAATATTGTGATGAAAGTATTAGATTGTTTTTTACCTGTCGGTGTAGAAGGGGCCGACGGCATGTTTGCTGTCATAGTTAGTCACCTCCGAAGAAGCCTCTGAGCATTGGATGCATCTCCATCATTTGTTCGCGACCCAGCGCTTCATAGAACTGGATTAGGATACCTACTGCAAGTAGAACACCAGTACCTGATGCATTACCTACGGTACCTATTAGATCTGCCCCCGCTGCAAGAGCACCTACTAATGCTCCTGATATTACTGTAACTACTGGAATATATCTCTCCAATACTCGCTTCAGAACCCGCGGATCACGCCTGAAGCCTGGAATCTGAAGGCCGGAGCTATCAATCTTTCTAGCTACAGCTTCAGGGCCCATATTCGTAGTCATAATCCAGAATTTAGCAAAGACGATAGATCCAACAACCATGACGCCAAAGTATGTCAATACACGAATGAGTATCTGTAATGAACTATGGCCATATACTTGTGCAGAATATGCACTAGGATTCAGCATAGGCAGTAGCCAATCAGCTAAACCACGAGGTGCTGATAGATACCATGCTAGACCTCCTGCGGGGTGAGTATCTCCCGGTTCGAAATAGCCTAGCCAATCATTATGGCCAATTAAGGGTATCTGAGATAGAACACTCTCAGGATTATACAATAGGAGACTAAACATACTTACATTTGCCAATAATGCAGCCATAAGTATGACTGGGATGTTAGATGCATAGAGTAATTTGATAGGATATCGTCCTCTAGCTCCCCTTGCACCACCGTGTGCTAGAGGGAGCTCTATTCTCGTGGACTCAATATATGCGACGAACATGAAAATTATTATCGTCCCAATTAAAGCAATCATTGGATTCGGCGGCGATAATAGTATGGATTCATAACCCCCTCCTGCAAGATCGCCTGCAGACATATTGGTGAGGAAGTAGATCGTCTTAGGAATTGTACCCGAAGGGGGATTGTTTAGACTTACTGCTTCACCAGGCATCATGGGGACCCAATTTGCCGTCCCCGTGAATATTGCTTGCGATACTCCCGCTGCAATGAATAGAGATATTCCACTACCTATACCCCATTTGGACACTACTTCATCCATTAAGAATACGAGATAGGAACCGATGAATAACTGCGCTATGATGATTATTTGCGCTAATCCCTGGCCATCGATTAGGCCGCCTGCCCCAACAACGCCATTAAGTCCAGAGACAAACGTAGCAGATGGGACAAGGTAACCGAATACTTGAGGAACTGATTCGACGAGGATCATGACTAATACCAGGAACTTTTGAGCTCCCTGATACATAGCCTTATCCTCGTCATTTGTTAGGTCCAGACGGATAATCTTGGCTCCAACAAACAGTTGCATAATGATAGACGCCGTCACTATTGGGCCAATACCAAGGTGCATCAACGAACCTTGCGCGCCCGCCAAGATAGCCCTGTATTGGGCGAATAGGTCTAGGCTCTGACCTTTATCTAATCCATAGATGAAGACGTTTGTCATTATGAAATAGAAGACCAACATTAGGATGACCCACATTATCTTGGTCCTGAAGTGGACATGCCCTTCTGGACGCTGGACCGTGGGAAGCCTGTCTGTCAGTGGCTTCAATCTGTAAAGCATACTCTTTTGTTCGGCCATGTGTTCATCCCTGAACTTCTATACGACTAATTTACGGCTGCTGTATGGAACCTCCGGCGGCCTCCAACTTCTCCTTCGCTCTTTCTGAATAATCAGACACAACGATATCGTAGGAGTTGGCAGTCCTGCCGAACCCAAGAAGTTTATCGACACCCATATTGGTTAAATTTAGTTTTATCTTATCATCTTGCTTCACTGCGAAGCCTGATTTTAAGAGCTCATCGAGCTTTTCATCTAGATCTCCAATATTGAGGGTGATCTTGGCCGAGACAACCTTTTGAGGCCGCTTGAATCCATGTCTTCCAAAGCGCATGGGATCATATTTGAGTCTGGAGATGGTCTTGTGCTTAAGTAAGCCGGCGTTTCCACGCCCTCCTCTAAGACCAGCACCACGGCCTGCTTTTTTTCCTCTTCCGTGAGTTCTACTACCTCTAAATTTACTAGTCCTGCTAGGCATTTTGATACCTCACAGCATCCTCTCTATGAGGATATTGATCTTCTCACCACGATATCCTAGCGCGCCTTTGAGCGTAAAGGGTCTCTTTACACCTTCGTAGCCTTGCTTTGGAGGATGTAATCTGAATAAGGGTTTCACATCTTTGAGATCAGCATACTTGATCTCACCAGCAATGATTCCCTTAGCGAATGCATCCATATCCTCGTAAGAAGTGTTCTCAGCAATATAAGCATCATCAATAATTCTATCTCCTGAGAGTCTGCCACGAGCCTGGATCATCTTAGATAGTGTCTCATCTGAGACCTCTCCCCAGGTGATATAATCCTTAGCTTTCTGGAGCATTCCCCTATATACATCGTTTTGAGGAATAACTACACAATGATTTATCCTATTTAAGCGGAGGAGAGTTAAAGTATCTCCAATATCGTGTCTAGTATCTATATTCCCACGTACTCTGATGACAGCGAACGCCATTTAAATCACGCTTCCCTGCCTCGAATATTCTCCGAGGTGTCTGATTCTGCTACGCTGATCTGGGTGGGACCACTTACTATTCTGAGACATTGTTTTTGCTCTTCAGATATTCTCATCTCAGCAGTTCGCTTAAGTGCGTCAAATGTGGCAAGTGCATAATTGACTGTAGTTTTAGTATGGCCACGAGCAAAGCCCCAGCTATCTTTCACTCCAGCTAATCCAAGAATACTCTTTGCCACGTCACCGACTGCCAGTCCGACTCCACGAGGTGCGGGCTTAAGTGTTACTTCAACAGATCCACATTTACCAATGACAGTCATGGGGAATGAGTGAGCAGTGCCGCATCCGCATTCCCATGAGCCGCATCCTCTCTTAATCTCAATCATATTGAGTTTTGCGTTGTCGATCGCTTTTCTAATAGTCGGTCCGACCTCTCTACCCTTGGCTCTTCCAAGTCCGATGAAGCCGTCTCCGTTGCCAATAGCACAAGTCGCAGCGAACCTAACTCTCCTTCCAGAGTCAGTCATACGCTGGACCATATTAAGGTCAAGAACTTCATCCTTGAGCTCAGGTAAGAGGATGTCAACGATTTCGGGCTCCCTCAGAGGGAGTTTGGTAGCAAGGGCCTGACTCATAGTAGTTATTTCACCATTCAGGACCATCCTGCCTAGCTTAGTTTTTGGTATCCAGTCGGCCATCCTCAATCAACCTCCATGCGGCTCATTACTTCTTTGATCATCTTCTCGATGTCCTCATCGATGTGTTTGCCTGAAATCCTTTCTTCAGAAGGAAATACTCCTTCCCCAAAAGGTATGTTCACGCCGGCATCAAGCATTCCCTTTAGAGCAGCGAATACATTCGAGCCCTTGGCTGGGATTCTCTGACCTATGTCCAGTACAGCCTCTTCAACGCCATTGGCAAGAGCTCTCTTACCAGCGAGATAGCCAGTTAGGTATGTGGCCGGAATATTACTAGTGGCGCCACTCCAACCTAACTTAGATAACTCACTAGAGTTTGCATGAGCAAGTACTCTATCGCCCTCGAAGTTGAAATCTATGAACTGGACGGTTGTATTGCGCAAAGACAATCTTACCACGGCCCGCGGCTTGCGGGCGCGTAGCAGTCGCTGCCTCTGCCTATAATTAGTCTTTCCCTCCCGCCTTCGGCGGAAGTTAACTCTGTATCTTGGACCCTCTGCCATATCACTGTCCCTCCTTGAGGTGTCCTTCAGACTTAAGGTGCGAAATCAAGTGATTGCGGCTCCTGAACATTCCACCTTTAGCTTTCATGTAGAACTCCCGATATACGGAGCGAGAGATCTGATTCTCATCTCTTAATTCCCTGAGAGTAGCACGGATGGGCCTAATAGTCCTTATCCATTCTCTCTTAGCAGGAGTCCTGGCACCTGTTGTTCCCTTACGGGATCCTGGACCACGCTGACGTCCTTTCTTGCGCTGAGCCTGGTCATGTCGAGTTCTCCCCTTGGAGATTCCTTTCTTAGGGCGAGCCTTGATAGTACCAGAGGCTATAGCAGTTCTGATATCTGCTCGAGTTATAGCATCTGCTACATCTTCTACTCGGTTCGGATCTATCCAAACTCGATTATATCCACAATCTAGGATCTCAGCAGCCATGCGTTTTTGGTTCTTGAGGTCCATATTTATCCCACCCTATTGAGCACACGAATGCCCATCTCATCAGCTTTAGTCTCGATAGCTAACCTCTTTTTAAAGCCTACGCTCGAGCCTACTCTAACTGCCTGTGTCTTGGCATCAATATCTTCGAGCTGTTCAGGATTATGTACTATTACTTCCTGGAAGCCAGAAGGATGTAATCCACGAACTTTCGCTGGTCCGCGGTATCCAATGCTAACTGCAGCAGGACGGTAGCGTATACTTTGTCTCATCTTAGAGTGTAGACCTCGAGGCCTTCTCCATGCCTCACCTAGACGAGAATAGCGGAACCATTCCTGACGTCGGAATATAGTACGATCATTGGACATCTTATTTCGAAGTGCCAGTAATCTTTCTGTCTCCTCATCTAACTCAGGCTTCTTCTTGACGCGGTAGAAGTATTCCTCATCGTCCTCTGAATCGAGTTCGACAATTTCTGTGCTTACTTCTTCCTCAGCCACCTTCCCAGATGATTTTTCCATCCCTAATTCTTTTTTCCATAAAGCGATGTCATCAGAATCGATATCAAGAGTTTCCTTGATTTCCATCATAGCATCTTCATCGGCTAGGGCATCCATTAGCTCAGAGATATTAGTTATAGCTAACTCTTCGAGCTGGGAAGTATATTCACTTTTATAATTTGGAAGATCGGCCAGTTCTCTGATATCGATCTTATTGTTAGTACTCACTGGCTCACCCTCTTTCCTTTCTTGGTAATATATATACCGTCTTGGAACACTCTGCTATCAAAGCCTTTGATTACAGTTGCTCTCTCAATATTAGCGGCTGTCTGAGAAACCAATTCGATGTCAGATCCAGTTAATAGAACATCATTACCCTTAATCTGAACTTTAGTATCTCCCAAGATGTCAGCTTTTCGAGGAGCTCTTTCCCCCAAGAAGTTCTCTATGACGAACTTGTTCCCCCTCACGGAGGCCTTTATGGGGAAGTGAGAGTGTACGATCTTCATCTCGTATTCGAAGCCATTCGCTACACCCTCTACCATATTCGCAATGTGAGCTGCAAAAGTACCCACAATAGCTTTCTCACGGACGCGGGGTGATTTGCTACTGACTACTATCTCTTCATCATCTACTCTCACGCTTATCCTTGGATAAGATAGACTTCTCTGGAGAGTGGTCTTAGATCCCTTGATGGTAATTTTTACCCCATCGATGGAGGCAGTGACGCCTGCGGGGATGGTAACTCTCCGTTCAATCAATCCGCCTAGTGTCATCTGCATCCCTCAATATACATAGGCCAGAAGTTTGCCACCTACTCCTAACTCTTTAGCTTTGGCATGACTGACTACACCAGCAGTAGTGGTGAGTATCAGTACACCAAAGTCCTGAGCGGGGAGGTAGCGAGACTCGAATCTATCGAGTTCATTCCTCTGTACCGAATATCTCGGCTTTATTACGCCGCAATCGTTAATCCTTCCTTGCATTCTAACTTTAAACTGTCCAGCTCTGCCGTCCTCGACGAATTCGAACTGGTTTATATAGCCATGTTCCTGCATAACCTTCAGCACCCTTCCGATCAGCTTAGAGGAGGGGTAGATCACGCATTCACTCTTGCCAACCAAGGCTGCATTCTTAATGGTTGACATAGCATCATTAAGTGGATCGCTTTGCATGTCATCACCTCATGAGTATTTCTTGAAACCGATCTCCGGTGCCGTCTCACGGAAGCATTGCCTACATAAGTGCAGACCATATCTGCGAACTATTCCGCGCCTTCTGCCACACCGTAGGCAGCCCTTCTTTCTGCCAAAATCTTTCTTGGTCTTCAATCGACCACCTCCACATTGAACTGCTCCCGCATGAAGGATTGAGTCTCCTCACGAGTGATTCGATGCCTCTTTGGGATCTTTCTTGGCGCAATGCGCCTTTTGGATACCCTATATCCAGGACGACCGAATACTACATTGATGTCCATTCCAAATATACCGATTTCAGGATCATATCTCATACCTTCAAAATCAGTATAGTCAGATATCCCAAAGGAGAGATTTCCTTCTTGATCATAACTGTAAGAGGCTAGTTGATTCTCGCGGATGGCTAACGCCTTGCGTAGAAACTTATCAGCATCGTTCCGCCTTAGAGTAACTTTGCATCCTACGGGCATGCCAATTCTCAGCCCAAGATCACGATTAATGATCTTTGCAGTAGTTACTTTAGGTTCGTGGTCAGTTAGCATCTTTAGGACTTTCTGAGCCTTATTTAGGCGTTCACCAGCCTCACCTACACCGATATTGACAACGATCTTATCGATATGAAGTGACCGCATGGCGTTGCTCATATCGTCGCCTCCTCTGGCAATTCTATCTCTGGCACCTTATTACCAATCACAAAAACATTGCTCTTTGTAGTTGAGGAACCATTTTCGAAATTAACTATATTGTCCGAGGATGAACGTCTGAATATGATTTCATCAATCGCCTCGACCTTGCCTACGTTAGAACCAGATGTAATCAGTGCTAGATTCCCTTGTTCCATCTTATAGACTTCAAGTATATTCTGTGATGGGATCTCTATTTTCAGTACATCTCCAGTATTATATTCATTACTATCTGTAATAATATTTCTTCCATCATGGAGATTTAACTGAGTCCTTCCGCCAGAAACTATGGTCTTATTATCAATACGGCATAGTTTCCAAGATGATTTTTCCTCTGATATAGGAACTAGACTGAATTTTCCCCGAGTATTTACCATCATTCGATAATAAGAATTGTTCTTAGGGAATGAAACAACGTCCATTAGACCTATGCCTTTCCTAGTATCTCTTACTATTTTTCCATCAACCAGCATATCTCGATTGGACACTATTCTTTTTACCTCAGCCGCGGTGTTACAGATCTTGAGCAGATCTCTGACTACTACAGTCACCGGTACGCTGTTATCAATAGAATGTGCTCCGGGAGATGGCTTGGTGATCCACTGATGCGCCTTACGCCTAATTGGCCAACTTCTTGGCGCTGTCAGTCTATTAATCTCATTACTCATTGTGAAACCTCCTTGGCCTTCGTGAGCCTTGTCTTACGACGAGCGTCAGTAAGATTAAGCCGTGTGATCATGACCTTGGACGGATGTATTGGGCGCGCAACCTCTGTTCCATCAGCTTTAGCAACAGTAACTCCTTCTACGATTATGCGCCCGGTCTTTGTATTTACTTCTTGAACCTTGCCCTCATGCCCGAGAACGTCTTCATCCCCGCGCATAACTTTGACAGTATCGCCTTTCACCACGCGCACCGACCGCAACATATATTCCTTGCGAAGCGGCTCGTCGAGGTGGGAGGATATCATGGCACTTCGGACATGATGAGGTGCGTTGTACAGCGCCTTCCTCTGTTTTCTTGCCTTCCTACTTTTTATCATTATACTTCACCTCAGACGATTATGGAAGCAGTAGCGGCTATACGGGGCCATCTTTCAGCGGCCTCTCTAGCTACGGCGCCTTTTATGTCTGTTCCTTTAGTCTCACCTGTCTCAGAAGTGATGACGGCAGCATTGTCCTCAAACATCACCATCACACCATCTGCCCTCCTAAAGGGGCGGCGCTGGCGGACGACAACGGCATGAACAATTTGCCTCCTCATTTCTGGAGTCCCTTTCTTTACAGAGGCCATAACTATATCTCCCACACCTGCCGAGGGCAGTCTGCGAGAAGTTCCGTGATAGCCAGGGACAGTGATGATCTGGATCGTCCTGGCACCAGTATTATCAACTACATCGAGTACGGAGCCGCTACAAACTCCACGAGTCTGCCTTCCTGCGATACCTTTCATCACTTCACCTCTTCTCTACGATAACAAAGGAAACTGTCTTACTCAGCGGTCGGCATTCCATGATTTTTACTTGGTCGCCGGCCTTTATATCCAAACATGGAGGATTATGTGCTGAATAATGACCTGTCCTCTTTTCATATCTCTCATACTTTTGCTGATAGTTCAGATAGTTCCTCTTGACTACTGCGGTCTTGTCCATTTTAATAGAGACTACAACCCCCTCAATGATCTGCCCCCTGACCGCGAGCTTTCCATGGAAAGGGCAGTTCTTGTCGGTGCAGGCAGTGTCAGGAACCTTGACATCGATTCCGATATCCTTGACTTGATTAGCCATTGGGATCACCTTATTTTCTTGATTCGATCTTCAGGTCGATACTGGATCTCCGATCCTTGGAGGAGAACTTTTTCGCCCTGGTATGTGAACTGGAACTCGGAATGATCCTTTGGCACGATAACTTCTCGACCATTATGACAGATTGTGAAAGTATTCTTACTCTCATCCACCACCATGCCTGTGAAGGTCCCTTGGCCGGACGATCGCACCTCTACATCTAAACCAATGAGTTCCGATCTCATGACATCCCTCTTTCGTACTTTACTCATCTAACGTCCGTTTTAAAGCCCATCTGTTCGAGAGCTTCCTTGACTTTTTTCTTATGATCGCCTTGAAGTTCAATACGGCCCTTTTTGGCTGTGCCTCCAGCGGCACATTTATTCTTCAGCTTCTTGGCTAGATCATCCATGTCGATATCATTCTCATCGATTCCTTCGACTACTGTCACGATCTTGCCGTATCGGCGACTATCTGTACTTATTCGGACGCTTTGCTGTTCACGTGCAATTTCTTCGCACATGCACAACTCTCTAGGTAGTCCACATACCGGACATATTTCTGCCATTAGTACTTCTCCACCTCCCTCTGGATGGTCATGATCCTAGCGATGTTAGACCTGAGGGCTCTTATTTTACCGGGGTTGGTGGGCGCACCCCCCATTGCGGCTGCGCCCCTCTCATGCATAAGTTCGTCTCGGAGTTCGCGGAGCTTCTTGCCCCTCTCTTCGACGGACATATTCCGGATATCTTCAGTGCGGATGAGGGCCATTACTGATCACCTTCTTCCGCTTCTACCGGAGCCTCATCGGCTTCTGATTCTTCTGCATCTGCAGGAGCCTCATCAGAGGGCTCTTCAACCGGTTCTTCATCAGCCTCATCGGCTTCTGATTCTTCTGCATCTGTATCCCTAACTTCTACAGCAATTATTGGTGCTTCCTTCTTGTTGATTAGATCAGCAAGGTCAGGGAACTGTTCAGTTGCTTCAGAAGGAGACATTACGTCTATCTCATCAGGCAACTTTGCATCAGGATGCATTATTTCCACAGTAACGCCTACTATACCGGGCTTTAATTTTGCTACAGCATAGCCGCGATCCATGTTCGTAATCTTAGTTTCTCCACAGAACTTAATGTAACCGTCTTTGAATTTTTCAGTACGGTGCCTTTGTCCAGTCAGTTTTCCAGCAAGGATAATATGACAGCCTCGAGCGCCAGCCTCCATCACCCTACGAAGGGTTGAATGACCAGCTCTCCGGAAGTGCCATCCTCTCTCGAGAGCAAATGCTAACTTCTCAGCCATGATTTGAGCATTGAGATTAGGGCTCTCTACTTCCTGAACCTCTATCTGTGGATTGTCAAAGTCAAATTCTTCTTCAATAGATCGTGTTAAGCTCTTGATAGCTGCACCACGGCGCCCTATCACTATGCCTGGTCGCTCAGTGATAAGTGTCACCCTAGTACCCATTGGGGTCCTCTGTACATCTAATCCGCCAAAGCCAGCGCGGCTGACTTCCTTCATTAGGTACTCCTTAAGGAGGACCCGGCGGACGTTCTCTGCTATGAACTTCCTTTCACTTGCCATTATTGTACCTCCTCTAAGATAACCTCGATATTGACGGTTTGTTGATTCCAGGGAGTACTCCTACCGTGCGCACGCGGCATATATCCAGGAATAGTTCTTCCAAGATTTGCCGTAATTACTTTAATCTTTAAATTGTCGGTATCAAGGCCCTTATATTCAGCATTATGAATAGCACTCTCTATAACTCGGCTGATAGCTCTTGCACATTTCTCAGGATAACGTCCTGGACCAATGCCTTTCTTATGAGCTGCGCCGGCATCCCTGCGAGGGAAGCTTACGGGCCTCTTAAGCTCGACTACTTCCTCTAGCATGCGGAGAGCTACGTCGACATCTTTTCCACGTACCATCCTACATACTTCGCGCGATTTTCTTGGAGAGATAGGGATCTCTTTCCCGATGGCTCGGGCAGTGGTGTCTGGATCAGTGTATTGAGTATATCCTACCATATGGGTTCACCTCACTTAAGTGGCAGGAACTTAGAGCCCCTAGTAGCACCGACTCCAGGTCCAGAGTGTTTCACATCACTACGAGTCATGGCGAATTCGCCGGTGAAATGTCCGATCATTTCGGGCTTGATTTCAAACTCTATGAACTCTTTTCCATTATATACGGAAACTTTCTTTCCTACAAATTGAGGAATGATTGGTACATCGCGGCGGTGAGTTCTTGTGATCTCTCGATCTTCATTCTTCAACACCTCATACGCAATCTTTTGTCCCTCATTCATGCCTCGAGTAAGGGTTCTCCTGACTCTAGCTGGCAGTAGGAGTACCATATCATCAAAGGGCATCTCGCAGAGTTCTTCTACAGTATATCCGCGATAAGTGAACTCTCTCTTTCTCTTCGCCGTAATACCGCTTCTCTTCTTACGCTGCCTTCTGCGTGCGGCTTTCTGGCTACCTGTTCTTATCTTTGCCTTTGCCATTCAATCACTTCCTCCGCTTTGGAGATAGACGGCCAACCTTACGACCTGGTGGTGCGTTCCTGCTAACAGTGCTGGGCTTGCCCACTTGCGGATGACCTCCGCCACCATGAGGGTGGTCTACTGCATTCATGGCCTGACCCTTCACTGTGAAAGTGGCCTTACTCCTGCTTCGGTAGGCATGAATCTTGTTACCAGCCTTACCGAAGGGCTTCTCTTTCATACCGCCCCCGGCAACCACGCCTATAGTGGCAGAGCAGCGAGGATCGAACGACTTGAAAGTACCGCTTGGCATGAGTACTACGACTTTATCGCCTCTGCTAACCACAGTCGCAGATGTTCCGGCAGTGCGGACAAACTTGCCGCCGTCGCCGGGCTGCCCTTCGATATTGTAAATGAATGTTCCCTCAGGGACATTCTTGATCGGAACTACGTTACCAGGAGATATCTTACCAGGGACGTTGTAGTTGATTTCGTTGCCTACCATCATCCCCTCAGCAGCGATCATTAAAGCTTTCTTTCCATCAAAGTCAACCTTAGCTAAGGGACTACTTCGACCAGGAGCATGTACTAGATCTTCAATTACACCGCTAGTAGCATCCAAACGGGGATACCTAATATCCTTAACGTGTCTGTGGCTAGGGCTGCGGTATCCTGGATTTCCCCTGCCTCGTCTCTGTTGTCTGAGTCGTTTTCCCATAATATCCCCTCAGAACACTCCAATTCTCATTCCAATGTCCTCTGCCGAGTAGCCCTCGGCTAGCAATATTGTGGCACGTTTCCCTTTTTTGGTAACCTTAGTCCAGACTTTCTCAACCTTAACATCGAAATTTTCTTCGAATGCTTTCTTGATCTGCTGCTTAGTCGCAGACATCAGGACTACAAACTCAATACGATTTCCATCTTTGAAATCCTGAGTAGGAGTGCCAGTCATACCATTCATCGTTTTTTCTGTAACATAGGGGTGAAGGAGGATGTTGCTAGTAGCCATCTCTACCACTCTCCTATCTTTTTAAGAGCAGATTCGGAAAATACAGCTAGCCTACCAGGCATTCCGCCTGGAGCAAGTCTTCCCGTATTGAGTCGGTCAACGCATATGATCTCAACGCCGGGTAGGTTGCTAGCTCCCTTAAATAAGGAAGCTTCCTGAGCAGATACCACGAGCAATAACGAACGTTTTCCCTTATATCTGCGAGAGCGCATCTTTCCTCTCCCAGCCCTTACCTTTCGACCATTCTTAGCTCTCTCTAAATCTGCAGAGACGCCTAATCGGTCTAGAACATTATACACTTCAGCAGTGGTTGACAAGCCTTCAAAGGCATCCTCAACAACAATCGGCGTAGTAATGTCATCTCCGAATAGATGACCACGCTGTCGTACGAGTTCTGAATTTGCAACAGCTGCCAAAGCAGATATCTTGGCCTTCTGCCTCTCCCTCCTATTGACTTTCTTGGAATAATTTCTATCTGGTTTAGGAGGAAATGCACGGCGACCGCCTACATTATTGGGCGACTCTGCTGCCCTACTACCTTGTGAGAGTCTTTGAACACGGGCCACTCCACGACCTTTTCCCCATGTAGAGACTGCATGTCTCATTCCTGCCATGGGGCTAGGGCCGTAAGGTTGTCGCTTATTGGCCTGTTCAGCCACTACGGCGCGGTGAATGAGGTCTGGACGGAATTCCGCCTCAAAGGCAGAGGGTAGCTCTACACTCCTCATCACGTCGCCATTTACTGAATAAACATTGACACTGTACTTAGCCATAAATATTAGGCCCCCTGCTTAGATTGCGTAGAGACATAGGTTAGATTGGGAGCTTCCGTAAGTGCTGGACCATTCGGCCTAACAGGATCCCTAAGACGTATTAGTCTCTTAGTGGGTCCGGGTACGGAGCCGTGAATTAATACATAATTATTTCTTACTTCTCCATAATTTATGAAGCCACCTCTAGGTGTTATCTCTTCGCCTTTCTCCCCTATTTTGAGGATACGCTTGTTGAATTCAGTCCTTTGATGATAACCCATCTGACCGCTCTGGGGGACAGTGGGCCTCACATATCCTGGACTCTTTGGACCTAGATTACCAGCCATACGGCGGTGCTTGGAATTTTTATGAGTTAGTAGCTTGACACCCCATCTCTGGACAGCGCCTTGAAATCCCTTACCCTTTGTAACCGCGGAGACATCAACCATGCCTCCATCTTTCACAAAGTCGTTGATTGTGACTTCCTTTCCCAATAATGACTTGGCATATTCAAGTCTCTCTTCAATGGTGCCACCACCAACTCTAGTCTCCATTAGGTCAGGCACCTTTTTAGGAACTCCAGAAATCATCTTGGGCTGTGTATATGTGAGGACTCGAACGTCATCTACATCATTCTTGATCAAGTCTTCCCAAGCATTTTCCAGATCGTAATTTTTAGGAATTGGTAACCTCCTAGATAGATCATTACTGAATGAATTTGCCCAAACCTCTCCAACAGTGCGCAGACCATAGCGGGTGTTTTCATATGCCCTGACTGCTGCTACTTTCATAGGAGGTGCTTCTAGTACAGTGACAGGGATCTGTATCTCACGACCAGTCGTGAGACTCTTTGATCTAAAGTCAACTACAGAGGCATGAGTCATTCCGGCCTTATATCCAGCAAATCCCTGAAGTTTAGGGCCTTCGCTAATCTCAGGCCAAGAATCTAATCTTGGAGTCTGGCTTAATGCTCTCTTGCGTGGTGAATACGCTTTGGAACCTTTACGTGGACGTCTTTTGTTCGGCATGGTTCTCCCTCTCGCTAATTTGGAGAGAATCCACTCTCTTTTGTGCTACGCGTGATTTTCTCGTTTGTTCGAGGTCAGCACCTTCGACCGTGACGCGTTATCCACCCTCCGAGAATGGAGTAGAGGGGAAATTGGGATGTATACACATTGCCCATGGCGTCTGGTCGAACGTCCTCAGCGCGTTAAGCGTAAATGGTCTGATAAGGGTTATTATACTTAAAGTTACCGAAGGTCACTATGATGTAAAAATACCTTACTGGCTCATCAATTATTCTACCAATATATAACATATTCTGCAGATGGAATAACTTACTATCTTGAGTAGTAATGAGGTATCGAATTGTGTGTTGCAAATGTGTAGAAAATATTATTCGGTTGAAGCACTAATATTATTCCTTACTAATAGGGCTCGATTAGTTAACATATTGATCATTAGATCTAGGTTATTATAATTACAGCAGCGTATCAATATCGAATATTAACTAGCCTGTAAATTATGTACTAATCTCTCATACTTAAAACACAATCATTACAACCGTTGAAAATTAACTTTGAAAGATTTACTCATGGATTGATCTTGTATAGTAATTCTATATGAGCATACTAATTCTTCTCTTATTCTCATTTACTACATATCATTCGATATGAAGTATTGGGAAGATTTATGACAAAGAAGTTGAGCATACTTACCACATATGTCTTCGGTAGTAGTTGCTCGTGGACTTGTTAAGAGATTCGGAAATCTTACTGCCGTCGATCATATAGACTTTAATATAGAGCAGGGCGAAGTATTCGGATTTCTTGGCCCTAATGGAGCAGGTAAATCTACAATCATTAGGATGATCCAATGTGTGTCTCCAGTCACATCAGGAAGTCTGAAAGTATTAAATATGGATGTGCAAAAACAACCTCGAGAGATTAAGGCTCGGTTAGGTGTGGCTCCTCAGGATGATAATCTAGATCCTGATTTCAGTGTATTGCAAAATCTTACCAGCTATGCCCGTTATTTTAACATGCCCAAAGATCTTGCTAACCAGAGAGCAAATGAATTATTAGAATTCATGCAGCTGGAAGAAAAGCGAAACACCATGATAGATGATCTATCTGGAGGCATGAAACGTCGTCTGATCGTTGCCAGAGCATTGATAAATGATCCTGATATCATAATATTAGACGAGCCCACTACAGGACTGGATCCTCAGGCAAGACATCTGATATGGGAAAGGATTAGGCAACTGAAACAAGAGGGCAGCACTGTAATTTTAACAACGCATTATATGGATGAGGCAGAGCAGCTTTGTGATCGGCTAGTTATAATGGAGCATGGGAGATTCCTTATTGAGGGAAAGCCAAGGCAGATGATATCTGACATAGTAGGTGATTGTGTAATGGAGATCGTCGGAGCAGACGATGAGGCAGAGGAATATCTTCGATCTACAGGAAAACAGGTAGAACGTTCCGCTGATCGCCTATATTTATATTCAAATGAATGTAGAAATATCGAACGAGACTTCCAAGAATTGTATCCTAAATCCCAATCCATTATCCGATCCTCGACAATGGAAGATGTATTCCTGCGCCTAACAGGGAGGAGACTAAGAGAATGATAGAGATGGGGCGTGGGATGATGGCAGTGTGGAGAAGGAATGCTGATGTCTTCTTCAAAACCTGGAAAACTAATTTCCTTCCCTCCATTTTTGAACCTTTATTATATTTAGTAGCCATGGGATTGGGTTTTGGAAGTCTTGTTTCTGGGCTAATTTATGCAGGCCAACCGATGGAATATATTCGCTTCCTTGCCCCAGGACTCGTCTCTATATCTGCAATGTATAGCGGATTCTTCGAATGTACGTATGGATCATTCGTGCGGATGCATTATCAAAAGACTTTTGATGCTATTGTGGCCACACCAGTGAACTTAGGAGATGTTATCGCGGGTGAAATTCTATGGGGAGCTAGTAAGAGTTTGATAAACTCTACAATAGTGCTCATCGTTATAGCAATCATAGGATGGATCTTGTTCCCAGCCATAAGATTTACCTCCTTAACAATCCTATTAATTCCGCCAATAGCGTTTCTAGCTGGCCTTATGTTCTCCTCCTTGGCCATGATATTTACTGCTATAGTCCCAAATATTGATTCATTTAACTATCCATTCTTTTTACTCATTACGCCCATGTTTTTATTTGGAGGGACTTTCTTCCCAATAAGTCAGCTAGGCGTTGCCGAACCATTCGCTTACCTATTACCGCTCACTCATGCTACCATATTGATAAGAGATCTATCGTTAGGAATATCTTCAATCCTTAATGGACTGTCATTGCTATACATTATTATTCTAACTACGATTGCATTTTATCTTGCTATCAGACTTATGAAAAAGCGTCTGACAAGGTAATTAATCAATAATTATTCGACCATCTTTGATTTTCAGACGTAATAAATATTTAATTGCAACGTCTAGTTCTATTTCTAATCCTTCCGAATGTTCGCCCTTATCCGCTACTACTAAGACCTCTAGTACTTCAGCACCAATACCGCGAATAGCATTAACAATTCCTCGAATAGTGCTGCCAGTACTCACCACATCATCTATAATCACTACGCGATCCTCTTTTTTAATTCCATTTAAATATATCTCTCTATCAGAGTAGCCAGTTGGTTGATGAATTTTAACCTCATTTGGTAACCCATACGATCGTTTACGAATTGCAGTATATGGTATCCCGCTAACAATAGAAAGTGATGCTGCCAGGGGAAGGCCCATTGCTTCCGGAGCAACGATTATATCGCAATTTTTATCCATCATCTCAAAAAAAGAATTGGTAACTTCATTCAATAACTCGGGCTCCACAGCTGGCACACCATCCAGGAGCGGATGGATTATATAATCATATGATTCGACACTTATCACTTCAGCAGCTAGAAATGATTCCCGGAGGAGGTTTGACACGTCTGAAGCATACATTGAGTTATTATTAACATCTATGTTACGCTCTTATCCATCTATCTCCAATGCGCTTAACTTTTCTGGAAACTGCTAAGTCCTTCAATGTAATGCGAATATCATCCATAGGAACGTTTATATGAAATTGTTCTCGGAATGCACTCTGAATATCATCAATGCATTTTTCCTCATACAATGTTTTAGGAAGAAGTGTTCTGAGGTCTTCATTTCGATTCCAGGGAAATATGAACCAAGTCCAATTATCTTCTGGAACCTCGATGGAATAGTAATCTGGTTTGAATTTGGAACGAGTTATATGCAATAAAGTAGCGCTATTGAGCACTCTAGGATTCATGTCATGGAGGTGAGCCATAGCAAGTGACATGGATTCCCCAGTGTCAGTTATATCATCTACTAGTAGTACTTCTTCGTTCTGTATGTCTACGTTCAATTCCTGAGTCAGTAGTGCCTTTCCATCAGGGTTGGCCGTGACTCCCCAATGCTCTGTTTTCACAGCATATAATTTCTTAACTTCGAGGATATCGCATAATAAGCGAGCTGGTATCCAACCTCCGCGAGTTAATCCGATAATTACGGTAGGCTTGCAGTTACATGTCCTTATTTGCTCTGCTAATTTTTTCGTCCAGTCAGTTATGTCATCAAAACTGACTAATTTGCACTGGAAACTTTCCTTACTTGACATCCCATAACCTTCCTCCGAATCGTAAATTCGAGGCAGACGAGCATGACTCATTATGAATTTATTACTTATCGAGCTCCGACCGACATCTCAGTGCGCTCTGCCCAGAACGTTGATGGAAGATAAGTACCTAATGACGAGAGAATTAAGAAAGGATCATTCATGAGACAGCCCATATTCCTGGTCATACTCATAAGATCAAATTCCCTGGCGGCGACCTCCTTGGCAGGTAAGTCAGACATAAGGCCTGCGATAGGGAGTGGGAGTAATACAAGGTCTCGGCCAAGTATAGCTGCCGAACCACCTCCCGCAACAATTATTTCATTAATTAGATCTTGTGCATTTGTGAGCGTAGTAGCTACGCATAATATACCGCCAAACTTATGCACTTCTGAGGTAGCGATAGCTCCATCCCATAGCCCAAATCCTCTGACGAAGCCCACATGTATCGACCAATTATGAGCCGGGTCAACCCATATCATATAAAGTATATCTCGAGAAGTATCGGCTAAGATTCTGCCATCCTCTACCTGTAATTCTTCATGCTCTTGCGTAATCTCTCCGTCACTACCGATACATATTACCTTCACGGGTGCAACTCTGCCAGATACATGGATATCAATCTGATCTAGCCGAGTCATAGGAAATGTTGCTTCTACCAATTTGGGAGGACTTCCAAGATAAAGCAGTTCACCATTTCGAGCCACGAGATCACCATCAATCCATGTCTCTAATACTTTGAAAGAATGAAGATCGCTAACTACAGTCATATCAGCAGGTGTGCCTATTTCTAATGCGCCAGATTTTAGACCATAATGCTGAGAAGGCCATAGTGTAGCTGCTCTCACTGCTTGCATAGGATCTACTCCACCCTCTACGGCCATATGGAGCATATTATCAATGTGCCCCCTAATTAAATCCCTTGATCTTAGATGATCTGTCGCAAGCATATGTTTATTTTTGCGAGCGAAGGGTAATAGGGCATTTAGATTTTGATTAGAACTACTCTCTCTGAGTGCAATGGCCATTCCCTTCTTATGTTTCTCCAACGCCTCCTCTGAAGTGGTAGACTCATGATCGGATGTGATTCCACTCATTATATATTGCTCTAAATGGAAACCTCTAAGACCTGGAGCATGTCCATCTATTGGTTTTCCTAACTGGCGCGCTACTTCTATTTTTCCCATAATACTCTGCTTTTCTTCAATCAATCCCTCATAGTCTGTAATTTCACCAAGAGCTACAAACTCATCGCGCGAGAGAAGAGATCGCACTTCTTTCCATCCTAATCCTGGAATATCCGATGGCACAGTGTAGTGAAATTTTAATGGAGTAGTATTGCCCGCCTCTACCATATACTCCAGTCCGATTAACCCCGTAGTTGCACATACTGGCGATGGATCGGTTACTACTGATGTAGTTCCATGTAATATGGCTTGCTCGGCATAACGATATGGACTAAGATGTGATGATTCTATATGAGTGTGAGAATCCACTAGGCCAGGGAGTATGTATTGATCAGGGGCGGTCGGCCTCTGATCGATGCGAATTATCTTTCCATCGTAAAAATTTACACATGCTGGATAGATTGCTCCGCTCAATACATCTACAAAGTAGCCATTCAGATGTCTAACAGATATAGCTCCGAGTACATCGTCATAAGATTGGAGAGGCGCGTTAGGGCACATACATAATTCATGTGAAGCGAGGGATGATGAAGTTTTCCAAGGCAAGGTTTAAAGAATCTCTTAAGCAGTGGAAAAAATATGGCATTTCCTCGCGATATCCTCAATGAGCTCAAATGGCGCCATGATAGATTAAGCGACGCTTCAATAGCATATCTACATCGCGGTGCTCCGGGGGATCGCAGGATTATTAGTGGATCTGCAATAACGGACTTAGGTAGATCATTCTTTAAGACTGCTGAGAGTAAAATCCCCTATCATCGCATCCGTTTAATTATGCTAGATGATGAGGTCATTTACCGCGATAGAGGAGAGAAGGTAGAAGATTAATTGCGGGGAGCACCGCAGTTGGGACAATTCATCATGAAGGATGGATATTGCACTTGGCAATTTTTACACTTAGTCATCTCTGATTTGTGAGATGGTTGGGGTTCAGGTTCGGCTTTTGACTCGTAAATAGATTTTTCACTAGCTGTTTCATCTATTACTTCAGATATATCATCGACTTTGCTAGGAAATTGATGGGGCGAAGGTGCTGAGTAATATTGGGGTTGTTGGTAATGAGGCATATCATAATACTGGCCAGGAGGATATTGCTGATATTGTGGCTGGAATACATCCTGGAGCTTGACATAGGCTGCTAAAAGTACTAAACCTCCCAGTACACTGAACAAGAGGCCAAGTACTCCCCAAATGAGCAGACGGTCGCTTGCCTCGCGAAATCGTCCCTGATCCAGGGGAGCAAATACTGTACTGGACATCATAGCATATAATATCAGATCTACTATTCCTGCTATGAGCATGTATGCTCCAGCAGAATACGAACCAGATACGATAGCATATGCACTACCCATGAACAATACAACTGCCATGAGTAATAATACTAACTGGCCCCAGTATGCGAATTGTCTTCCTTGTGCAGCCGATACCGGTAGCCAATCTGGCCCAGTATTTTTTGCTAAGTATGGAATAGTTGCCAAGATTACCACAATTGATGAATTTGTCAATAGATTAGCCTCTTTGATAAAGAATCTATCGATATCTGAGCATAATTTTAAAGGATAGATTGTCAGAAATATCTCTATTGAAGAGGTCCTGTCTATCAATAGTTATAAAAAGGTTGATTATTTAGGATGTACAAAAGCTAATAGTAGGATAATTATGAGATATGAAAAGTTCAAGGCCCTTTATGATAAATTGAATGACTATTCGGATGTGAAGAAACTTGCCGAAGAGACCGGTCTTGATGAAGAATTCCTTAACGTCATTTATACTCAGAAGACAGTTAGAGCCGCGACTAAGCGCTATCATGTGATAAGACGCAATGCGCCTCGCCTCCTAAGAGAGTGGAGAAAAGGATCTAGCTTTCTATCACTAGCTCAGCAATGGAATTTTCCCCCAATCTTGATCGGCCTTATATTATTCCAAGAAAACGGTTATTCTAAGAAGCAATTCTGGAAGCACGTTCATGATCCTAATTCAATTAAGGATCCGCGCCTAAGAAAAGAGATAATAGAGATTACTGCTGCTGACACTATCTACTCTCCAGAGGGTAACGAGATTCAGCATAAGAGAGGCATATGGGGCGAGGAAAAGCTACAAGAGTGGTTGGAAGAGCAGGAGCTTACATACCAGGATGAGGATGAACTTCGCGGAAAATATTCTAAGACTCCTGACTGCTTGCTTGATGAACCAATTAAGATTAATGGACAAACCATACATTGGATAGAGAGTAAAGCTTCCTTTGGAGATCGTATTGAATTTAACAGGAACATCCGTAGTCAATTGGCACAATATGTCGAAATGTTTGGACCTGGAATGGTAGTATATTGGTTCGGCCACTTAGATAATTTAGATTGTCCACCTGGAATTGAGATAATAGATGCTTCACTAAGTAAGATAGATTGTCAGAAAGCAGATGTGGACTTTTGTCCAGAAGAGTTGCCTAGTAGT
>JAAYTA010000080.1 GCA_012518185.1 Methanobacteriota archaeon | reverse complement strand
TTCCCTCCTCTAAGAATGTTAGGAAAAATCCACTAAGAAGTAATATGGCTCCATATTTCACCATGCCTCCTATGAGGAGATATGCAATCGAACGTCGAAGATCCCAGCGGCAAATTGCTACAAAAGCTCCCATGAATGGTAGCACCGGAGCTACACGATTTACCAAGATCATTCGTTCATCCTGACAGATTAGAAAATCACGATATCCCGTGATGATATTTTGCAAGCGTGCAGGGACGCGAAGTTTCCTTACGATTCCATAGAGAGTCAAGAGTCCTAAAACTTCACCTACAGCTATAGCTGCTAAGAGTAATAATCCCAGATGGATAGGTTCCAGACCGTATCCTTGCATGAATATCAATACAGTGAATAGTTCGGGAAGAGTGGGAAATACGACTGCATCGATAAAGAAAAGTAACAGTATGCATAGTATGCCACCTATAGCTCCTAATGGGCCGAATAGCTCGGAGATGATGTATCCTATACCTATGTCACTCATTTCGGGCGATACCTAAGTCTCTTTAAAAAATCCTTCCGCCTGCTTCTCGCTTCTTATGCTCGATGGCAAAGTCATATAATCCGAGGAGTTTGGTCACACTTTCATCTACTGAGTAGCTTTCTGCAGTGGCTCGAGCAGTTTGATAGATATGATTAGAGCAATTTAGAGCACACTGCATAGCTTCAGCACAAGAATTAGGTTCATCTTCGAAAAGAAATCCATTCTTACCATGTTGCACCATTTCTGCAATTGCTCTATAGTTTATACCTGCGACAGGCTTTCCAGAAGCCATCGCTTCTAAAGCTGCTAATCCTTGAGTCTCGAATTTAGAAGATATTGCAAAAGCATCGCAAGCTGCATAATAGTCTGCCAGCTCAGAGTCAGGAACAAATCCTGTGAATACTACTTTATCAGATAGGCCATTCTCGTTTGCGAGCTCCATGTAGTACTTCTTCGCAGGTCCTGCCCCGACAATTACGAGGCGAGCAGCGGGCTCACTATCTAGTAAATAGGAAAATCCTTCTAAGAGCAATTCTAAGTTTTTCTCTCGTGCTACTCTGCCTACATGCATAATGATCTTATTATCTTCCAGACCATATCTCTGTCGAATCAGAGACCCATCATTGGACGGAGAAAACCTTCTACAATCCACTCCAGTCGGTATAACATCAACGCGATTCATATCAGGCGCATAGTTCAAAAGCTCCTTCCGGATAGCATCTGTGGGCGCTACTACTGCATCTGCTCTCTCCAACAATTGTCGTAAATAGATCCAGAATAATCGATTTGTCATCCATTCAGGTATGGGGAGACGTGCGTAGTAGTGAGCTGCCTCTGTGATCATAGTATGAAATGTCACGACTACTGGTTTAGCCAGCGTACGTGCGGCGAACATGGAACGGACTCCCATGAAAAGTAATCCATGCGAGTGTATTATGTCAACATCAAGTTTAGATAATATTTCACATTTATTTGTAGGATAAATCGGTACGGTGTATCCAGGGTAACTTTTGAATGCAGTGGATCTAAAATAATAGACATCACTTTCGCGATCCTCTTTATCCCATGGATCGGGGGCGAAGATAAACACTTCATGACCTCTTCGCTCAAGTTCCTGTTTAGTTAATACAATGGAGTTGACTACTCCATCCTTAGATGGATGGTATGAGTCGGTAAACATTGCGATCTTCATTCAATCAGCATCCTGAGCTTGCTTAGAATTTCTAATGGATTTTGCCCCAGGAGGATCATAGCTTTCTCCTCTGATCCTAATGAATTGGAATTATGTAAAGATATGAAATCTATTGCCTCCAATTCAATGGATATTGAATTATCTTCTCCAGCCCTCATTAGATCTCTCATAGCAACCGTTCGCATTCCTTTAGCTTTGACAAGCATTTCCAACTCTGAAGAGTGTTTAAGGCTGATGATTGATCGAATATCTGTATTGTATGATGAGATTGATATGATGAGTTGAGTCATATACTGGGATGCACCTAGCATAACTCCGGCTGGAAGGATTGTATGATCGTTTCGATGAATTATTGGTATCTCTAGTGAGCATATATCCTCAGAATTTTTAGCATATGGTAGGGAAAATATGAATTCAGTACCTCCTTCAGCTACCATTTTACTAGGAATCAAACATGCTGCTTTCCTGGCAGCGAATAATAATTCTTTCAGTGATTCATGACTCCATGCTTCCCTGTATAATCTTGATAGAGGATTCACTACGGGTACGCCGTGACCGATAGGATAATTGTGTATTACAGCATGCCTCACGGAATCATTACTCTTGATAACTGCATCATGGACAGATAATCCTTTAGCTAGATTAGCAGCTAATAGGGCTGCTAGAATACATCCTCCTCCATGGCCCCGAATCGGAACACGTGGATGCTCCATGATTGTGTATCGTTCGTCATGATAGAGTACATCTCTGCAAGTTGGTCCCTCAGCGTGCCCTCCCTTTAGGAGTATGGCATCACTTCCTAACGCTGATAGTTCGCGACAGGCCTTCTTAATATCATGTTCATCTGATATTGTATAGCCTAGAAGGGCCTCTGCCTCTGGAAGGTTAGGAGTAAATATGGTAGCAATGGGTGCAAGTTCATCACGTATTGCATCATTTAAGTCATCAAGACTTAATCCATCTCCTACGCCCGCAACCATGACTGGATCTACTACAAGTGGCATATCTTCGTCATTAAGTCGCCTGGCTACCGCTCTTGCGATATCTCCGGAGTATAACATGCCTGTTTTTACAGCCGAAATATTCACGTCTTCCAGCACCGCATCGATCTGAGCAATAATTTGACTAGTGGATAGTGGAAAGATTCTTGAGACTTGTCTGGTGTTCTGAGCAGTGACAGCAGTGATCACCGTCGTCCCGTGCACGCCTTCCGAAGAGAATGCCTTCAGATCCGCCTGCAATCCGGCGCCTCCTGATGAATCGGATCCGGCGATAGTCATGGCCACAAGCATACTCATGACATTTCATTAAATTAGTTAAATATCATGTATGAGATACCTCTTAACTAGAGATCTACTTAGATAACATTATATAGCCTATCTCCGTTCGAATTAATGATGAAGGCAACTAGTGGGCATTTCGTACTCGATGATGATGTCGAGTATAAGGATCTGGCCGGAGTCTTCCCAGAATTGCTCACCACTTTCTTGGAAGAGACGGATCAGATACCTGAGGACGATGACATATTGAAGATGTTCATATATGTCAATAGCAGGGCATTAAATAAGAATGAAAAGCCCGAAGGATATAATCGAAAGGGTGGTCCAATGCGTTTGGTCTTCCCTCTAGATAGCAAACAGTTTTACATAAGATCTATC
>JAAYTA010000079.1 GCA_012518185.1 Methanobacteriota archaeon | reverse complement strand
GTATCCAAGGATACTAAGATAGGGCTCAGATGCATTGGCTGATTCCATCATATATTTCATTTCAGACCATCGTAGATCTTGAGCAATGTCAGATCCTTCCATTACCTTGACTGTTTCATATTGCTCGTCGATAATGCCCTGCGTGTCCAATATACGAAGTGCTGGAAGTCGATCCATGCCAGTAAGCATGAATATCTGTCTCTCTACAAGTCCATAATCAGTAGCATATGTTGGTAGCCAAGCAACTCCTCTGCCCTTCTGAAGGACATCATTCATCATCGTTAGTTCTAAGCATCGAACTACATCTTGATGCACATCAAGTCCAAATTCCCATAGAACTAATGAACCACGAGGTATGCGACCAAAACACTCATCCATAGATGCATTTCCTGTTGATACAGTAAATTCATCATCTGGAATTGTAGATGCTTGATTCAAGCGCTCTGGAATATTTATCCATGTTGGCTCAAAGACTCTCAGTCTACCGTCACTGAGTGTGAAATTATATTTCCATCGTTCAACAGGTTGTCCACGTAACTTCTCAATAGACAGTTCTCTTATGCGACGACCTTCATGATCTTTTGAAGTCATCTGGATAACACCATCGCCCAGATAATCTATATCTGTTTTTCCTGAAGTCTCTAAGGTATATGCGATATTAGCTGAACCATTCTCAACAAGATCTTTCTGCAATATATTGATGAGTTTTTGAGCCCTAACTCCATACTTCTCAGATAATGCGTCGATGGAGTCAACCACAATTAGTGTCTTCTTAGGAAGATTACTCTCAGTGACATCATATGCTAGCTCAAGTTCAGGAAGTATCATACCCAGATCGAAGGTAATTTCTCCATCAATGAAATTGCTCATAAGATCTTCTTCACCATCTTCTGTTATTTCTCCCGCCTCTATCTTCCCTTCTAATCTATTGAGCTCAGTGCGTACTACCGTTGTCATCTCATCCGAATGACCTAATGAAGTAAGAAGCTCTCTAGCAGCTACTACTGTCGCTTTAGGAGAGGCCCCTTCTCCCACTAATCCCTCCTCGCTCCGCTGTAAGAATGTCTTTCCCGATTTTAAAACATTATCTCTTAATTTTTGCTCGCGAATCCATGGGAATTGTAAGTAAAGAGCTTCATCCGATACTCTGGTGGATAAGTAATAATTGGGTTGCTCCTCTCCCATCTCTTCCATAGTCTGCAGTGCTAATGTTGTTTTACCAGTTCCGGCGTCGCCCTTAACTATTAGGGAATGTCCCCCAGTGGCGCGCATGAACTCCAACAGGATGGGAGGTACTTTCCCCCCACCATTTTTAGGAGCGAGCGTTTCCATATTATGACCTCTGTTTATATCGATATTTCAATATTTACCTTTTCTCTATAAACTCCTTTCGTTCAGATATTCCTTATCTGATAAGAGAGGTGTCCAGCATAATATTATAAATTCGCCTGCTTTAGCTACGTATGATTGGCATGCTTATCTGTCCCCTTGATTATCGTTATGGACGCCGTGAGATGAAGTCAGTATTTTCTGAAGAGAATAATCTACTTACTAAGCTTCAAGTTGAGGCGGCGTTGGCTAGAGCTCATGCATCTGTAGGAGATGTCCCAAGTGAGGCAGCTGATACAATCACTGAGATGGCTACATTGGAACACGTCTCTTTAGAGAAAGTGTCAAAGATAGAAGCTGAGACTCGGCATGATATCATGTCTATGGTTATGGCACTCTCTGAAGCCGCAGGCGAGGCAGGTAGGTATGTTCACTTGGGAGCTACATCAAATGATATTGTCGATACAGCTATGGCATTACAGTTCAAGGCAATGCTAGACATAATAGAGCAGGATTTAGACGAATTAATAGAAGTCCTAGCTGACCAAGCCGCGAAGTATAGAGATACGCCTATGATGGGTCGAACTCATGGTCAATTTGCTATTCCAACTACTTTCGGATTCAAATTAGCTGGTTATTTATCAGAAATACTTCGTCATAAAGAGCGAGTATTGGAGATGCGAAAACGCCTCTGCGTGGGGAAGATGTCAGGAGCTATCGGAACTGGAGCGGGGTTTGGATCCAAGTTCTTCCAGATACAGGAGACTGTTATGAATGATCTTGGTCTAGGGTATGAAGAGGCAGCCACTCAGCTTGTTTGCCGCGATCGTTATGCAGAAATGGTCTTTGTCTTGAGCCTTATAACCACGTCTTGTGAGCGATATGCTACTGAGATTAGGAATTTACAACGTTCTGAGATAGGAGAAGTACAAGAGGCATTCGATGCTCGTAAACAGGTGGGCTCATCTACAATGGCCCAGAAGAAGAATCCAATGCTATCAGAGAATGTATCTGGCCTTGCGCGCGTTGTCCGATCATACCTCACACCCCAAATGGAATCTATGATTCTATGGCATGAAAGAGATCTTAGCAATTCTTCTGCTGAGCGCTTCATAATCCCTCATGTAGCAGTCCTAACTGATGATATATTATACAAAATCACTAATGTATTCAGGAATCTCGTTGTAAATAAGGAAAGAATGATGGAGAATATCAAGTCAGCTGGAGGATTCATCATGGCTGAGTCTGTACTTCTCGCTTTGGCTTCAAAGGGAATGGGGAGACAGGAGGCTCATGAACTGGTCCGACAAATTTCCATAGTTGCTGAGGAGCGAGGAATGGATCTCAGAGATGCGCTTCGAGATAACGAAGCCGTCATGTCTATAGTTTCTGACGAAGAACTTGATCTGATAATGGATCCCTCTAAATATCTTGGCGGCGCACCTGAGATGACAGATCGCGTCGTGGAAGAGGCTCGAGCGACATTGAAGTAATCTATCTTCTGAACAGGCGGATCTTCTCGTCATTGTCGCACTCATTGGTCAGTTCGATCAAGCGGCAGTGCTGCCACTCTTCTTCCCTCTCTGCGGCAGCCTTACCATCCTCTTCCAGGATAGCTTTAACAGCATAGAATGCGGCTGCCCTCGAATGTCTTGGAACGTGAGCAGTTGCTACTGCCTGACCAGCGGCACGGGCAGCAAATCGTGCTGGACCTTCAGGAACCGATCGAGCTGCGGCATGCGCAGCCAGCGACACTTTTCGTATGATCTTCATTGAAAAACATCCAGTCGCTACAAACTCTCTCAGCGCCGCGATGGCAGCTCGTGGCGACTTATTATCTGACATAGCTTCGAATATGGGTAGTACACGCTCTGCGCACTCGGCGGCCCATATAGATAGGACTCGATGATCACCATCCTTAACCAATGAATTGATCTCACTCCTATCATGACGATTACTCATCGTTCTGACTATAGTATTGCTCTAAAGGAAATAGGTAC
>JAAYTA010000078.1 GCA_012518185.1 Methanobacteriota archaeon | reverse complement strand
GTCCATACCTGTCAGTCCAGAGATTAATTGCCCTGTAACTGCGACCGACCAATCATATATTGGAGGTCGAGGATTCCTCATACCCATGGGATAATTTAGTAAAGGATCATGCACTAGATGAGAGCCTGTGTCCTGGACGTAATCGATAACACGTTGATGATAATACGAATCCGAACCTCCAGCGACCAAAAAGCCATTGTCCACTGATGTTGAATACACGAAGTAGCTGCGTACAAATAACGCTATAAGTATAATAGCTACTAGGACTAAGACAGTACTCCAGTTCCTTCCGATCCAAGTATCCTTGGAACGGGAACGAATACCACTTCTGAATGGCTTCCTCTCCTTCAGGGCCAGGCCGCGTGACCGCCCCTCTTTATTCTCCATCGTTAGAGTCTCCCAGGAAGAATTGTCCACAGATTACGGGACCAGTATAAATATTATGTCTACTAGAATGATGCTGTAGACTGCCATACTGGACATTTTCCTCTACAATTTTTACTAATATGTTTATTTTGAGGCCATTCATGAGGAAGCGATCTCCTTAATTAATGACTCAGTTACCTCTCGTGGATTTTCAGCATTATAGATTGAACGTCCCACAATTATGCGATCAGCTCCATTCCTTATGGCTGAAGAGATACTTCCTCCTTGTGCGCCGACACCTGGAGATAGTATTAGCAAATCTCCAATGATTTTACGTATTGCAGCAATTCGATCGGGCCGAGTTGCGGGAGCTATGACTCCACTAGCGCCCTCATTTACAGCCATGGCTGCAAATTCTTCGGCTAATGGCGCAGTGAATTCTCGCCCTCCGGGATGAGACATCTCAGTAACTACGAAGACATCCCTACCTCCAGCTACTTCTATCGCAGATTTTAGGGAGTCGGATCCGGTAAATGCATGAACGATTAGGCCAGAGGCACCTCTGCTGAATGCCTGTTCAGCGATGAGGCGGACGGTGTTGGGGATATCTGCTACCTTGAAGTCACAGATCACAGGAGAACGTCGTGAGAGTTCAGTGATCATATCTGGGCCTCCAGAAAGCACCAGAGGCCAATTTATCTTGATGGCATCTACTAGATCACCAACTTCATCAGCCACATGTAAGGCTTTTTTCTTATCCGTCTCGTCGAGCGCTAGCACGATTCGACTTCCCTTGTTCATCTGGTCACCGCAAGTAGGATACGGTTGCGGATATTTAGATTACATTATGATTAAATTACTCTAGATGTCATAAGGTGACCCATGTCAATGAGCCATGAATGAGGGAGATCATGGTCAAAAAAGTTGGATAGCATTATGAGGCCCATCACATTTTGCTTCATAAAAATTAATGTTCGCATTCGTTTGGAAGGATGCCCCGGCGCTTCAATTAATGCAGACGCATCTCCTAATTTTAATTTCGTAACTTGCAAGAAACTCATTTTGTTAAGAGTGCCTAAAAATACCTTCGCAGCTGCCTCTTGATCGGAATATATTATAGTTTCAAAGCTCGCAGTAGCTATCTCGGTGTTGTCGCTGAACATGCAGAAATGCCGGACCGCATAGTCACACTGGCCAAACTTAGGCTCCTCAAGCATCTTGACAGCCTTCTCTCTCCACTTAGGAGATAAGTCTTCTAAATGGATACATATCTCCCTAGCAGGCATGTGTATAGATCGCTCACATCCTACATCTGAAAATGCCTCATGTTCAAGTGGAAATGTGATTTTCGAATCGTTTTCTCTAACAGACCTCAATCTAATTTTCCCCTGATATTAATTTCGAGCTGCTTGTATTTAGAACTTTCAATAACTAACTCCATTCGCTCTATGTTTTCAATTTTCCGCTATCTTTATCATTTAAGCCGACCTCATTTAAAGAGATGGTAATGAAGAATATGGAAGCTGGATCAGCATATATTGGGCAGCTACCAAAGGGATGCGTCCAGTGTCGTCGAGGGAGTAAGATGGTATTGCTCATTACAGGGCAATGTTCTACTGGGTGCTTCTATTGTCCTCTATCTCTGGAGAAAAAAGGTAAGGACGTCCTATATGCTAATGAAAAACGATGCACGAATGAAGAGGAAGTGCTCGAAGAAGCTAGAATGATAAGGGCCGAAGGCACAGGGATAACTGGAGGAGATCCTCTACAATGTATTGAGCGCACACTTCATTTCATACATCTTCTGAAAAATGAATTTGGTAGTGAGCATCATATTCACTTGTATACGTCCTCTCTAGACGTAGATTCATTTCGTCGCCTAGAAGAGGCAGGCTTGGATGAACTGAGATTACATCCTCCTTTAGATCTATGGGATCATATGAGTGAATCTCAATTAAAGGAATTTTTAGATTCGACTTCAATGGAAGTTGGTTTGGAAATTCCATCATTGCCATATGAACGAGAGCGCACTGAGATATTAATCGAATTCGCCAAGAGAGTAGGGATGGATTTCATCAACCTCAACGAGCTAGAGTTTTCTGAGGGAAATTGGGATGAATTGAAGGCTCGTGATCTTGGAATACGCGATGATATTTCAAGCGCCGTGCAGGGAAGCGAGGAGGAAGCATTTCATCACATTAATTCTACCAGAAATATTTCAATACATTATTGCTCCTCTAGATTCAAAGATGGTGTACAATTACGCCGTCGCATCAAACGCCGAGCAAAGTGTGTAGCGCGATCTATTGACATAATTACAGAAGATGGTACATTATTCAAGGGAGTGATTGAAGGCTCCACTAACGAAATCATAGACGCTCTAAAAAGAATTGGAGTAGAGGATCGTCTATTTATTATAGATGAGGAAAAGAAGAGGGTCGAAATAGCCCCCTGGATTTTAGAGCATTTGGTCGATCAGCTTCCATTCGACTCCTTCTTTGTGGAAGAATATCCTACTGCTGACCGACTGGAGGTTGAGCGAGAACCGCTCAAGCCACGCTAATGCTCTGAACGTTGTGATGTCGATTGACTATATCTCTCGCGATTTTTAAGTTGCGGCCATTTTTACCTATAGCTCGCCCCTTAACTTGCGGATCTACCGTGACTGTAGCATGCACTACAGTTCCACGATTCTCAATCACTACATCTTGTACATTATAGTTGTAGAATACATTGCGAATGAATTTCTCAGCATCATCAGAGTACTCGACGACCTGGATATTCTTCCCAGTCTGATTCTTCAGGCGGATAACGTTTTCTCCACCTTTTCCAACTGCACGGTTGGCTTGACCAGGCTCAACAACGAATACCAACTTATCCTCAGCCTCCATACAGTCCTTGACCCTGGTCTTAGTGACCTGTTCAAATAGGTTGATGTACCGGAGCGTGTCTTCGGTGAAAGTGATTTCCATAGGCATGTGATCACAACGAAAGTATGTTTGATGTTCCCTTATCAATAACCGCCAAGGCGGATACGGAGAACGGTTTCCCGCACAGAGCCCCTAGCTCCATGTTATTACCCTCAAATCTAAACAATTTGATGTCATAATCTTCAGATCTGAGGAATTCACTCGGGCAATTTCTAGCCACGATGACCATTTTGGCCTCGCCTCCGTTGATTGCCTTCTCTGCCTGCTGCACGCCGTAGACTACTTTTCCAGTAGTCGCAGCGGCCTTAATCGCTCGTCCTAAATCTATCATTGTTTTGCCCCCTTATTTTTGGGCTGATATACTAGATTAACAGCACCTGTTCCTAATGTAACTGGCTGTCCTACTATGATGTTTTCGGCCACTCCGTCTAAGTAATCGGTTTCTCCGGTAAGGGCAGCATGTAGGAGATGAGTGGCAGTAATCTCAAAGGCTGCCCTTGCCAATACACTAGATTTCCTTCCAGATATGCCGTGCCTGCCAATAGCCTTGACGTCGCCATCATTGGTCATCAGATCAGCCACTAACATAATGTGTCGAATGTCGACTGTAAGTCCTTGTTCTTCTAGCGTTCTTGTAGCTTCATATATTATGCTATTTCGAGCTGCTTCCACTCCCAGGACCTCGTATATCTCTTGTATAGAGTTTGTCGTGGTCCTAGTTGGATCTACGTTTTCTTCCATGAGCACATCACGAAGGTTAGATCCTGCAGTATAAATGACGTATTCTGAGCCCTCCTTTCTAAGGATTGCTCTCTCAATGCCATCGATACCCTGTATGGCTGCATCTCGAGCTGTCTGCACGATGAGCTGGAGTTTCTTGAATGAGGGTTCTTCATTCTCAGGAGTAGATAGGATTATTTTCCCATCCTCTATTCTTGATAATTTCCTGAGTCGTCGCTCCTTGTCTAGTTTCTCCACGATATGTTCCAGGGTAATGTCCTTCTGGCTGAGCTTAATCTCATCAGGATGTACAATCACTCTCATGTTGACTATATCTGTCTCTATATCTGCTATATCGAGTAATGTGGTTTTCTCAATCCTAGATGCGACCTTACGAACTGCATCTACATCCCCGGCCACCTCTGGAGCCATGTGTATCTCCATTAATGGAGTGCTCGGTACCCGCCTGGCATCTACAATTTCGATCAAACGAGGTAGGCCAAGGGTGACGTTTATTTCAGCTACGCCTGCGTAGTGGAAAGTACGCATAGTCATCTGAGTGCCAGGCTCTCCTATACTTTGAGCAGCTAATATACCAGCTGACTCATTGGCATCCATAAGGTGTTCTTCATAGCGTTGATGAGCTTTTTTTAACACAGCATGAATTTTATCGTCTGGCAAATCGTGTCCATCCAAACGAGATGCTAGCTCAGAGATTACTCGCCTTGATAATTTCAAGTCAAGTTCATCAGCCATATCAGTTAATTTCTCCTCCATAGGTGTAAGAGGCTTTGTCTTAACGATCTCTTGAAATTCCACCTTAGCTTCGGGAGCTTTCTCAGCAACCTTCTTGGTGGCTTTCTTTTTTCGCCTTCTAGCGGGACCCACTAATTTCAGCACATTGGCTGCCTTATCTTCATCTAAGCCTAGCTTCACTAAATCTTCAACAGGAGCTTCAGCTATGTCGGCGAGGCGCCTATACTGGGATAGAAGTAGATCTATAGTGGGATCGGAGATACCACGTCGGCGGAGGGCATTCTGAGTGTCCTTACGAGCCATCAGTCATCACCCCCCATATCATAATCGAGTTCTTCAAACTCCTCTTCCTCCATTGTCTCCATGAGGTCTTTTTCTACCGTTGCATATCCCACTTGCCTAGTCTCTCCAATTCTAGTTAAGAGATCGGCTTCATCTCCAAGCACTTCAGATAATACATCATCTACATCGACTGCGTCGCCACTAACACTGCGAGTTGGATCAATTCCATCCTCACCATAGTGTATTTGGATGATAGTGTCTGCGGTGTTGCGGACAGTTCCATCTTGCTTAAGCTTGAGATCTTCAAGAGCGCTAATCAATCGACGCTGCATATAACCTGAGCGGGACGTTCTTACAGCAGTGTCTACTAACCCTTCTCTACCTCCCATAGCATGGAAGAAGAATTCAGTAGGAGTGAGTCCACTCTTATAGGAATTTTTGACAAATCCTTTTGCCTCAGCTCCCAAGTCACCCTTTCTGAAGTGTGGAAGCGTCCTATTCCAATATCCGCGAGACAACCTCTCTCCTCTAACGGCTTGCTGACCTATGCAGCCTGCCATTTGAGATAGGTTTAACATCGAACCTCTTGCTCCAGAACGCGCCATGATAACTGCTGAGTTATCCATACCAAGATGGCGCCCAGCAATCTGTCCTGCTTCATCACGAGCACGTCCTAATACTTTCATGACTTCGACTTCAAGAGTCTCGTCTAAAGTACGACCGGGCATCTGCTCTAGAATACCCTCATGATATGCTGCTACTAGATCTGACACTTTCTTGATAGCATCACTTAATGCATCATTAATTTGTGCAGTCGCTTCAGCAGGGATGTCTTCATCATCTATTCCGGTAGTGAATCCTTTGACCATGATGGCTCCAATAGCCATTTTTGTGACGTTGTC
Source organism: Methanobacteriota archaeon (assembly GCA_012518185.1). Classification (GTDB taxonomy): domain Archaea; phylum Thermoplasmatota; class Thermoplasmata; order Methanomassiliicoccales; family Methanomassiliicoccaceae; genus DTU008. The sequence goes on along the minus strand of JAAYTA010000078.1, from coordinate 19,780 downwards.
CAAGAATTCTCTTGCTTTTTCAGAGCCGTAATCGCGGGTAATTTTATCCAATATCTTACCCTTAAATGATCCAACACCTTTCTCATCTATAGTTCCCTGAACTAGGATGCCATGGCGAACCTTGACAAATGCATCAAGTTCACAATCTTCCTTCTTACAGGTAGGGCAATTCTGGCAAATGGATGCCTTAAAGGTCATTCTCAGATCCTCAGGAAGGATTAATGAGAAGAGCTCATGACCGCCCCAATATTCCTTACCATCGATTATGTGTGGCTCGGGGAGAGGTCTATGATTGATATTGGTCAAGACATCTAATACCTGTTGTTTAGTGAACAGAGGGTTCTGATGAGTGAGTAGGTATGTTCCAGTAATGTGATCATGGATAGCACCGATGATGGGGCCGCCAAATCTTGGAGACATTATGTGCTCTTGCACCCTCATTAAAATTAATGCCTCCGCTCTAGCCTCATCACTCTGCAACACGTGCAGGTTCATCTCGTCTCCATCAAAGTCAGCATTATATGGAGGGCAGACACATAAGTTAAAGCGGAATGTCTTGGCAGGCATGACCCTAACAGTATGAGCCATCATTGACATACGATGTAACGATGGCTGTCTGTTGAACAATACTACATCATTGTCCATCAGGTGCCTTTCCACTACATAACCAGGCTCTAAGCTTTCAGAGATGAGTTCAGAGTTACGGTCCGTAATTCTTACTCTTCGTCCATCAGTGCGGATGACATAATTAACTCCTGGAACATACTTTCCGTCTCTAAATTCTGGCGTATTTCCATTTAAGATCATCTGTCTGAGATTTTCTACGTTTCCTGGTGTAACGTGTACAGGCACAGTAAGTTCTCTCGCCGCTTCGAAAGGAACTCCAACTTCATTGATAGAGAGTGTTGGATCTGGAGAGATTACAGTACGGGCAGAGAAGTTAACTCTCTTACCAGACAGGTTAGAACGGAAACGACCTTCCTTCCCCTTAAGTCTTTGAACTAAAGTCTTCAATGGTCGGCCAGAACGGTGTCTGGCAGGTGGAATTCCAGAGGTCTGATTATCAAAATACGTAGTGACGTGATATTGCAGTAACTCCCATAGATCTTCCACAATTAGCTGCGGAGCACCAGCATCACGGTTTTCTCTGAGACGCTGGTTAATTCTAAGCACGTCAACCATTTTATGAGTTAGATCATCCTCTGAACGATCTCCAGACTCTAGTGTGATTGATGGTCGCACTGTAACTGGTGGTACTGCTAGTGCAGTCAGAACCATCCATTCCGGACGGCAGGTCTCTGGGTTGATGCCCAGCGGTGGAAGGTCTTCATCAGGTATGCGCTCTAAGCGTTCCCTAACTTCCTTAGGAGTTAGTTTGTGACCACCTTCACGGAAGGTTGTCGGCTTATCTAGTGTAATCTTTTCCTGAGGTTGTCCGCAATGTGGGCAGAATTCTTTCTTAGATGCTCCCCTAGCAGCCGCTCTAGCCATCAGGCGATAATCTATGTAATCTCCACCCAGGTCATCTACAGCATCCATGGCCTCGGATGCCTCGGCAGCCTCTTCCTTAGTCATCAGTAGACGTCCGCAGGATCGGCAAGTTGACTCTAGGAGCTTTTTGAGCTCTCTCACCATGCCTACGTGAATAACAGGCATGGCTAGATCAATATGTCCAAAATGGCCAGGGCATTCATCGACTTTATTACCGCAAGTCTTACAGCGTAATCCTGGTTCTATAACGCCGAGATGAGGATCCATTAGACCCATATCTATGGGGAAACCATCGTCATCATAAGTATCGGCAGTGATGACTTTAGTGGCCGACATGCGTCTAATCTCATCGGGTGAGATTGTAGCAAATCTTATCGACCCTATTCTTTTTGAAACGCCTCGCATCATCTTAGGTCCTCCAATTGAAGGCGCATGGCAACTCCAAGAGACAGTAGCTCATCCAGAAGTAATTTGAAAGCATAGGAAGTCTGGACGAGATGTACATTGGCGTTGTTGCCACATACAGTACATCTAATCGCTCCTCTGCGATCCATCATCGCAATATGTCCACAGTTGGGCTGTCCACATACGTACAGGTATGTTCCATCAGATTCATCCAGGAGACGGTCCTTAATAACCATAGCTGCGCCATGACCAATCAGGCAATCTCTTTCCATCTCACCGAATCTTAGACCGCCCTGCCTGGATCGACCTTCTGTAGGCTGTCTAGTTAATATCTGTACTGGACCACGTGAACGCACGTGCATTTTGCCTGCAACCATATGGTGTAGTTTTTGATAGTAAATAACTCCAGTGAATATATTGGCTTCAATCATGTTGCCAGAACGTCCATCGTACATGACTTCCTTACCTGTATGGCGGAATCCATTCTCTATCAGAGACTCGCGTAGTGCTTCTTCTCTTTCTCCAGAGAAGGCAGTGCCATCAATAGCTCTAGCTTCCATAGCACCTACTTTACCACCAATCATCTCTAACACATGTGCAACCGTCATACGTGATGGAATAGCATGCGGATTGATCACTAAATCAGGAGTGATGCCGTCTACTGTGAACGGCATATCTTCTTGGGGAGCAATCAAGCCAATAATACCTTTTTGGCCATGTCTGGATGCGAATTTATCACCTAGTTCTGGAATTCTTTCATCACGGACTTTGACCTTTACAAGGCGAGAGCCATTCTCAGATTCAGTGAGCATGACTGAATCTACATATCCATTCTCTCCTGGACGAATTGTCACCGAAGTTTCTCGCCTCTTCTGCGGAGTGAGGAAATCTGTCTCCTCTTCTAAGAATCTTGGCGGAGAAGTCTTTCCAACGAGTACATCGCCTCCTGATACCCAGGTCTCCGGAGAAATTAGTCCATCCTCACCTAGATTATAATAGGCCTCTTCCGCACGGGCTCCCCGAACATCGGGAGAAGGTATCTCAAAATGATCCTCCTGACCGCCAGGATAGCGCCGTTCCTCTGCGCGGTAAGTCCGCATGAAGGTTGATCTTCCAAGACCTCTTTCCACTGAGGCCCTATTCAAGACCAGTGCATCTTCCATATTATATCCATGATATGATAGGACTGCAACAACAAAGTTTTGTCCAGCTGGCCTATCATTGAACGATATGAAGTCCATAGGCTTAGTCTGTACTATCGGTTTCTGAGGATAATGTAGGAGATGCCCTCGAGTATCGGGTCGCCTACGATAATTAGTGCAACTTAAACCGAGAGATTGCTTAGTCATTCCAGATCCCATAGTCACACGCGGTGACGAGTCGTGCTCTGGATAGGGAACCATGGCTGCAGCCACTCCCAAAATGCACATAGGATCGACTTCTAGATGAGAATGCTCCTCATTGATCAATAATGGTGTAGACATTTCTCCACCACAATGTCTGCATAAGAGCGTTGCATCACTAGAATCAGCGCCTGGATTCATCCAATCGACATCAGTTAGTGATATAGCTCTCTGGCATTGTGGGCACCGCTCTGGAGCTTCATATGGAGCTACTGCCACATAGGCATCCTCTTCTTCTTCAGCATCTACCCATTCCATTACTCCCTCACGAAGTAGTTCAGACCAACTGAGTTTGCCATCCCTTATACCTTCGATATGTCTGCGAGAAAGAATTGTTCGTCCCTCTTGCACAATAAGTAGGGGTCGGCGAAGTCGTCCTTCATCGCAATTTATGATGACTTCATTTATCTCATCATCATATCGTATATTTATTTCAGTAGACAAGAGTCCTTGACGACGACCTGCACGTATTTCTGACACTAATAAGCGCGGATTATCTATCTGCCCTACGAGGTCACCATTGACATACACTTTGGCACTAGTGCGGATATCATCTGCACGTACTTCTGTTACACCGCGATCACGTAGGATCCAATGCACATCTTCCTCGCGGAAGCCTTCCGATACGTCAATTATAAGTGCTGCATTCTTGACAAGCCCACAATTCTGTCCTTCAGGAGTTTCATTCGGGCACAATCTACCCCATTGTGTAGGATGTAGATCACGAGCCTCAAAGTGCGGTTGTGATCTTGTCAAAGAAGATGTTACCCTTCGTAAGTGAGACAATGTGCTCATATTTGAAGTGCGATCTAGAAGTTGAGAAACGCCTGCTCGTCCACCAACCCAGTTGCCAGTAGCAAGAGCATGGAGTAGACGATGAGTTAACAAGTCTGGCCTAATAGATGAACTCACTCGAAGATCTTTTCTTCTGGCGAAGTTTTTCTCAAGTTGATATTTGAGATCTTTCATGACATTAGTAAATGCTACTCTGAAAAGATCTTCCATTAGGTCCCCAGATAGTTTGAGACGTTTGTTTGCATAATGATCTTTATCGTCTTCTTTTCTCATACCGATGTTAAGTTCAAGGACGTTACGAGCGATTCTTCCCAGGAAGTGAGCTTTCTTTATGCGATCTTCCTTAGTATCTCCCAAATGTGGAAGTAAGGAACGATCGATGATTGATTCTACCTTTCTCTCCCGGTATTCCTTGGCTTGTCCCGTAGCAAACTTACGCTCTAGATAAGTTATAGCATCCTCGTTAGTAAAAATACCATTTGGAGGATAAAGCTTCTTATCATGACATTCCTCTATATTAGCATAGATAATATTGGCCATCTCTGGGACACTTACGATCGCGTCGTAGATGTCTTTATCATTCTCCATCCCTAGAGCCTTCATGAGAGCCACTAGAGGGATCTGTCCAGAAGCAGCAGGAACGGTTACCATTAATATGCTATCTCTCTTCTTCTCAACTAATGTAAGGGCGCGATAACCTTCCCTTTGCGAGAAAACTTTAGCAACTTCAAGTCTGGTACCATATCGCTCATTGAACTCTACCATGACTCTATTGGGAGCTAGGTCTTCAAGCGTTATGAGAACTCTCTCAGTCCCTCCAATGATGAAGTAACCACCAGGATCAGCTGGATCTTCTCCAGCTTCCATAAGCTTTTGGCGATATTCTTCATCAGTCAGTTCGCGCTCCTCTTCAACATTTTCTCTATGGATGTTACAGCGCTTAGAGCGTAACATTATCGGGAGGTCACCTAAGTGGACTTTCTCAGGCTCCTTCTCAATGCCATCTTCGATGATAGTAAACTCTAACTCTATGGGAGCCATGTAGTTTAGATTCCTCAATCTAGCTTCCATAGGAGTTAGGCTGTGAGTAGCTCCATTAGCTTCTCTTACCACTGGAGTTCCAACGCGTATCGTAGGGCGAGCTTGATGATCGATTAATCCTGTTTTCTCATCCCTTCTTCTCCCTACTCGGATTTTGACATCCCTGCCATCAGTTCGGTTAGGATCTAAGCTAATAATTCCTCGATCTTCATCATCCGCAACCACGCGGAGATTGTCGACAATTTTTTGCATCCTACTATTAGGATTATCCAGAGTGGAGAGAAAATCGTTGTAACTAGAAATATGATGGTTTACGATGCTGCTCTCTTTGAAATATAAATCTATAAGGTCGCGCAAGCGTGATTCACCTCTTTACATCCTTGATTACCAGTCGATATACTTCGAAAGATTCGGCGGTATCGCTCTTACGAACGATCCGAATTATGCGTCCCTCCTCTATAGGTCCGTGGATTCTCTCCAACACCTTTATGCAGGCATCCCCTTTCCTTATCTTGGGAAGCTGGTCCCTGGTAATATTAAGTTCAGACAGCATTTGCTGCGCCTCATCTTCAGACATCAGATGATGTTCTGGGATAAGGTTATGTGTTAAAACGTTGAAATCAGACATGGCCACCTCAAATCACCTCGATATATCTCGTTGGGCACTTATCACACTGCGCCAAAGTTATAAAAGACCACCCCACTGGCTTCCCGAACATTGTGCCTCCCATTATGTCCTTCTCCTTAAATGTTAGAGCGGGCTCGCGGGGATTTTCGGAGAATACGGGAAGGCCGTATTCTTTTCGAACCCCGGACCACCTGGTTAAAAGCCAGATGCTCTTTCTAGGGACGGATGCATTGTGCATTGCCATCCTACCTAGCTGAGCTACGAGCCCTTGGCAAGCTAGCTAGCATTGCAGAAAGGCATGTAAAGTCTCCAAGTATATAAGCATTGCCAGAGCTAATGGATCCAACTACGGAACCCGTTGCTGATCAACTACTACAGCACTACCCCTAATGTATCCTTAAATATATACATTTCAAAAAGAGTGCCGGAAAAATGTGGCACATTGGCTCTACTTAAGTGGCGCATTGGGAGTGAGGTATAAGCCATCGGAAGAGTGGCGAGAATACTGCATCGACTAACGAGTGAAATATTTCGGTATTTTACTTTGTTAAATCTATGATATTCTTCATTTGATATAACATATGGGACCAGTAGTGTTATTTTCCTCTCGTACTCTATAGTAGTGTCAACATGACTCTGCCGAATAAGCGTTTGGCTAGTGTATATTCCTATGATAGAAATTTCTTCGAACTTGAAGAGATGCCTATTAAGGATGCATTGGAGATGGTAGGCAAGCGCAAGGTTGCATGGATAAATATAGATGGAGATCTGGATGATGAAATTATAGATCTTCTAAATGATAATTTAGAAATTGATCCTTATGAATTGAGATTTACTGTTGATCACTTTCAAGGAAAAGCCCACATGTTAGATTTGGGAGATGCCATATTCCTTACCTGGATCTTGACTGATCAAGACGGTAGTGAGACCACTTTATATCCCTCTCATTATCTATTGGGTCCTGATTTTCTAGTATCCATACAAAATAAAGAGGAACAATATAACGAGGTCATAAATCGATTGCACAATGAGCGATCTAGGCTAAGAAGAAGTAATGCAGGATTCTTGCTCTACTCTTTACTTAATTATACCATTGAAGAATTTCTTGATCAGGTTGAGAAATTATCTGAGGATATAGATTTCTTAGAAATTCGCATCATTAAAACTTCAGATCGGAGTGATCTACAAGAGATTAGAGATCTTCGAGATCGGGTAAGCTCTATGTGGAAAGTGATGAGGCACCTTAGAGAGACCTCAGAATCATTGTCAAATAGACCTACTCCGATCATTCAGAATGAAGATCGGATATTCTTTAATGAGCTCTACAATAGTATTGATCTGTTGATGCACGAAATAGACTCTTTGTGGCAGACTATTCCCCAACTCATCGACATATATGAAAATAGTACAAGTCAGCAATTGAACCAGATTGTGAAAGTACTCACTGTTTTCTCAGTGCTATTTGCTCCCCTATCTCTTCTAGCAGCCATATTCAGTATGAACTTTGCATATATGCCCGGAGCTGAGCATCCATTAGGATATCCAATATCACTTCTATTAATGTTCATAGTGTCAATAATACTGCTAGTCTACTTTCAGAGAAAGGGCTTCTTATCCTCTGTTCAGAAAAGGGATTAAATACATAAACAAAACTTCATCGGCTTACATTGGTGATCATCATGAATCGTGAAAAGATCTGCAGCTCATGCGGTATCCGTCTAGGTAAAGGAGACGGAATGGCTTTCTTCAAATGTCCCAATTGTGGAGAAGAAGAAATAGGTCGTTGCCATAACTGTCGCGACCAGAGCGTAATTTACACCTGCACTAAATGTGAGTTTTCTGGACCATGAGGGATTAAATGGGGAAAGTAGCTGCTGTATATAACGTAATTCCTGAGAGTCCTGAAATATCAATAGAGGAGGTAATGGCCCAGATACCTAAAAGTGCTCCTTCTGGGGTTGAAGTTGCCACAATGAATGTCAAGCCTTTTGCGTTTGGTCTCAAAATTATAGAAGTGACCGGCATAATGGAAGATACAGAGGGCTTAATTGAGAAATTCGAGGAATCCCTTCGATCTGTACCAAACGTACAAGGTGTCGATGCCGTAACCATTACTCTGATCTAATCAGAGTAATTCTCATACTTTATTTTTAATAAAAATAATTCCTACTCACTGAATAATTCTATAATAGGACTATTTTAAGGGGATAGGAGATTAAAGCCCGTGGGAGAGTTATGTACTCTCTTAGCATCACAGTCTTCTAATTCGATGAGGATTACTTCTAGTATAGTCCATACTACTACTCCGGCACTTATGCATCCTACTATGGCGTCCTCTTCGCGACCTGCCGCAACATGAGAATGGAGAGATGGATGTCCTTCCTCATCAGGAAATAAGGTACCTACTCCGGCGAGTTCATGCACGCCAGATAATTGATGAATAAAGGGAATTATTGGGGTAATGTATCCATTTTTGGGTCCAACAGTCATCTTGCTGCCCTCATTAGCAGCTCCCAGCATGATCATTGCTGCGCACTTGATATTATTTTCAACAGCAAAGTTTTCCAGAACTTCATGAACCACTTCACCCTGCTCTAAGCGTAGTATAAAGACGCGGCCAATGCGTGCCTGAGAAAACTCCAGTACATCACCCTTAGTAATAAAGGAAAAAGGTTTTGAGCTCACTCCGGAGGATTCGGAATGTAGCTCTTTTCCATTAATAGCTTAGTTTGTCCCCTAGCTCGCTCTATAGCCGTCCTAGCACGATTCTCTAACTCCTCTTCTGTCAGAGTGATTCTTGCGATACCGGTTTCAATTGCTTTCATCCCCACCGCTACAGCTTCGCGGATGAATACGTTAGGATCAGCCATATCTGGAACGATGTAATCCTCGGACAGACCATGATCTTCGGCTGTTTCGGCGATAGCATATGCCGCGGCTATACACATTTCATCAGTTATGGTTCTAGCACGCACATCGAGGGCACCGCGGAAGATTCCTGGAAATCCCAGGGAGTTGTTGACTTGATTTGGGAAATCTGATCTCCCAGTAGCTACGATCCTAGCGCCGCCTTCCTTGGCCTCCCAAGGCCAGATCTCTGGGATAGGATTAGCAGTGGCGAAAAGTATAGCATCATCTGCCATTCCAGCAACCCACTCCTTCTTAATCACACCAGGACCTGGACGTGATGCAGCTACTACTATGTCAGCACCCTTCATGGCATCCTCGATCCCTCCTACGATGCCTTCAGCGTTGGAGTTTTCACACATGAACCATTTTTCAGCATGGCTATTCTTGATGTCGTCTCTACCAGCATGGAGCGTTCCCTTGGAGTCAACCATTACTATATTCTTAATGTTGAAGCCGGCTGCTACCATTACACGAGCAATTGCGATGTTTGCAGCACCAGCACCAATCATGGCTACTTTGGATTGAGATATGTCTTTTCCAACGACTTTATGAGCATTTATGGCGCCAGCTGTAACAATGGTTGCTGTTCCTTGCTGATCATCATGCCATACGGGGATATCCATCTCCTCTCGCAAGCGATCTAATATTTCGAAGCATTTAGGATTAGAGATATCCTCTAGGTTTATCCCTCCAAAGGAAGGTGCCAGATACTTCACTGTCTTAATTATCTCTTCAGTATCTTTAGTATCCAAGCATATTGGTACCGCATCTACGCCACCTAAATACTTGAATAATAGTGCCTTTCCTTCCATAACTGGTAGGCCAGCTTCAGGGCCTATGTCCCCTAGACCTAGTACCCTAGTACCATCTGAGACGATGGCTACCATATTACCCTTACAAGTATGGTCGTACACTCTATCTGGATTTTCCTGAATATCCTTGCACGGCTCTGCAACACCTGGTGTGTACCAGATTGCAAAGTCGTCGAGGTTGCGAACCGGACACTTGGCTGTTATCTCGATCTTCCCCTCATAGAAGGGATGATATTTCATAGCCAGCCTAGCGGGCTCATATGCTTTCTTCAGCATTTCATCCTCAGATGTCTTATCGATAGGCTTCATGAGCATTACTCCGCGACCCCGGAGACAATGAATCATTCTACCGGGACCCTTCGAAACTTACGGTTTTATTATTTAACCATTGGGAGTCAGGAGTAATATTTTAGCGTAGTAGCATCGAATTTAGCCCCTCTTTTCTACGAATTTCGTCTATTGTATTATTTATTCGTATAAGTATCTCAATTTATTAATAAAAATATCAGAGGGATTATTCAGCAGCCTTTAACAGCCCATACATAGTAGTGTTCAAGATATTAGATATATGATAGAGGCCTTGGTAAGGCTATGGCTGAAAGGCTTCGAGTAATCATCATAGATGGTTTTGTCGATGAGCCTGCATGCTTAGGAGTGCCTCCTTATCTCTCTCCACAGGTTCGAGCAGCAGCCGGCGCAGCTATTGATGCAGGCGCCGAGATCAGCTACATTACTATAGAACAATTACGCAGGGGCATCAACGTTCCAAGTGGAGATATCTCTCTAATTTTAGGAGGTACTGCAGTTCCTGGTAGATATCTGAGAGCAATGCCTGCCTCCTATAGGGAGATTAAGGAAGTGGCAGAACGGTTGCCGGGCATCAAGATCCTGGGAGGCCCTGCGGCTATAGATATATCATACAATAGTGATTTTCACATACTTGCTAGGACCGATCCAGCTAGAATGATACATCAACTCTTGTGCGGAGCAGAGCCAGAAGATCAATGGAGAAGTATTGACGAATGGAATCGATGGTTACTCCTTGGCGCGGAAGTGGTATCGCAACATCCTGATTTTCCGCAGCCATTAATAGCTGAAATTGAAACATATCGAGGATGTCTTCGATACTTATCAGGAGGTTGTTCATTCTGTGTAGAACCTACAAAGGGAATTCCAGTTACAAGAGATGAAAAAGATATAATTGCCGAATGTGCTGCATTGATAAAAATGGGAGTTAGGAATTTTCGACTAGGATCTCAAACTTGCATAATATCATATAAAGCACATGCATCCAGCGATCCTCCCAGACCAAATCCTACAGCAGTGGAAAAATTGTTTTCAGGTATAGCTGACCTTGATCCAGATGTCCTCCATGTGGACAATGCTAATCCGGCAGTGATTGCTGCCTTTCCAGATGAGTCGGAATTAATTATTAGATCTCTTGTTCATCATTGCACAGGAGGCAATGTACTTGCCCTCGGACTAGAAAGTGCTGATCCTATAGTAAAGGAGGCAAATAATCTAAATTCTACTCCTGAGCAAGCAATGGAGGCCATCCGTATCATAAATGAATTGGGGAGTCAGATCAGTGAGACAGGTCTTCCTAAACTTCTTCCAGGACTCAACCTCATCATAGGACTAGAGGGAGAGACAGTGGCCACTCTTGATCTTAATCGATTGTTTCTAGAGGAGGTGCTAAAGCGAGGATATTTACTAAGGCGACTGAATATTCGGCAAGTTATACCAGTCAGAAGATCGTTCCATTCTCCGGTGAAACGTTCTCAATTTATTCGCTTCAAGAAAGAAGTACGAGAAAGCATTGATTATCCCTTATTAAAGCAATTAGTTCCACTCGGGACCGTGTTGAAAGACATATATTTAGAAGCTAGAGAAGGTAATTTGACCTTTGGTAGACAAATCGGCTCCTATCCGCTACTAGTTGGTTTTCCATATCCTATGGAACTTGAACGCTTTGTCGATGCCACAGTAATCTCCTGGGGAAGGCGGAGCATTACTGCAGTGGAGTATCCATTGAGCATAAACACATGCTCTCTGGCTGCATTGGAGTCTCTTCCTGGAATAGGCAGAAAGCGAGCTATTCGAATATTTATGAAAAGGCCTATACACTCATTCGAAGATCTTGTACAAGCGCTTGATGATCGGGAAGTAGCTGAGAATATACGAGAGTTTGTAAGTTTTGATCAATAATGATCTAGAAGTGCAACCTTTTTATTGGCACAACTGCTGGTTCAACTGTGGACTCTCTAAGCTATGCTAAGTTTCCTTTCCTCCGAGATGCCGCTGAGTATGTCAAGGATCAAGGAGTAACTCTTGAGGATCTGTTAACACATCAGGCTTACCGCCAGGCAAGAGCTAGAGGTAAGGCTCGTGTTATCGACGCATTGGAATATGGCGTAATACAGCTGCGTCCTATGGCTACTGAAGGAGATTGCCTTGAGGAAATTCTATCATATCCTATGGCAAGGATGTATGTTTCCGGAGTCGATGATCGGTTCCTCACCAGACGATATGCTCTATCAGAAGGAGTGACCATGTATGAACGGTTGGAGAGGGAAGAAATGGATATAGTGGAAGAAGTTGCTTATCAACTTGACGTATCCGCCAGCCAAGAGAGTGGATCGCTTCGAATGCATTTCTCAAATTATCTGCTATATACTTCACGTATGCGAAGTAAAGATTGGAAATTAATCAATACTGAAGTCAAGCGAGGATATGTCCTACTTCCACAGTTAAGATTTGCTAGAGTCCTACAGCAGGCTCTGCAAGATAAGTTAGAGAGTGAATTGCCGCTGCCTCTTGATGAGTCCATATTACGTGCTCTAGCTGATGACATAAATGATTTGAAGGAGCGCACCGCAATCAGACGAGAACAATATAAAGCAGAAGATTTCGGAAAAGTGAGTGTGGAGAATTTTCCTCCCTGTATGAAGCACTTCATAGGCATGGCTCAAGCAGGAGAGAATCTTCCACATTCGGCGAGATTTGCATTAGTATCATTTATGCACCATATCGGCCTAACTTCAGAAGAGATCCTCAATTTATTTGCTGTATCGCCAGATTTTAATATTTCAAAAACCAAATATCAGATAGAACACATCACTGGAGAAATCTCGGGTACTGAATATACACCGCCTGAATGTACAACCATGAAAAGTTATGGGATATGCTTTAATCCAGACTCATTATGTCAGAATCCTAAGGCCAAAGTGAAGCATCCTCTTGGCTATTACCGAATAAAGAATCGATCTAAGAAGTCTGCTAAAGCGGTACCATCTTCCAGATCTTAAGAGCCCTCTGCACGGCAGTTATATTACCTACTATGGCAAACCACAACATAATTAGCTCAAATGCCGAGAGAGTTATTGGGCCAATGTTTATCCATCCATCAGAGAATAGCATGAACACCATCTGCAATAGCGGAGCTATTGACAATAGAACTACTCTATCCGCACGCCCCAGAAGTCCGGAATATAAACGTCCCGCCCCAATAGCTTGACATTGTGTACCCATATAGCTTGTCATCAACATACCTATTATTGCCAGTATTCCAAGATAGGGGTTACACCAAGCACTGAACGCTACAGCTCCTACCATAATGACATCGGCATAGCGATCTAATACGTGATCGAGAAGATCGCCTCTCTTAGACGTTTTACCAGTGATGCGCGCAATTTTGCCATCGAGAGCATCAAAAAGACCAGATAAGATTACTAATAAAGTCGAAAGAGGTAACAGGATCTCCCACATTTCTGGGCTTAAAAATATTGTAATCCCGGCTAATATGGCAAGGGCGAATGCCACCCAAGAAATTGTATTAGGATTAAATCGTCGTAGAGATCGAGCTATTGGTTCCAGTATAAACTCTACACTATCTCTTTTAGAATCTAGAACCAGCTCATCACCTCATTACTCCAATCCACATATCCGGGTGCATACTTCTCTCTTTCCCCAGCCAATATTTCCTCAATCACATCAGCAACTTCTCTAGCAGACATGTTTGTAGTATCAATTTCACAAACTTCCGCAGCAGTTTCAATGGATTCTACAAGAATAACATCACAGCCTTCTGCCTCAATATTTTCTTTTATCTTCGAGTCATTCCATCCACGCGAGCGAAGTCGGCTAGCAAGCTTTGAAGGCTGGCAGCGTAAAACTATGATGAGGCCTACTGATAAGAAGTGTGATAGATGGCCGACTAATATTACGTCTCTATCTATTAGTTCATTCAGCATATATTCATCAAGCTCTCCAGTATCGATTTCCAGGCTATCTCGATCTTCATCTAGAACTGTGGAGACACCTCCCTTCATAACTAAGTCAATTATTTCTACCACATCATATTGAGATCGGATCAGTTCTGAAGCAGTACTCTTTCCGGTGCCCGGGGTGCCAGTAAGCGCCACCAACATATGTAGTACTAAGTCCTGCGATGATAAAATATTGATTACATCATGTCCTTGCATTCACAGAGTTGTAAATTAAATTCTTACACTAATATTCAAAATATGTCAGATCTAGATAGATATTCTAAGATATTCTATCTGCATATCTGGTATACTATAGAGGCAATTAAGCGGCATGAACAATCAATAATATGATGAGTGAACGATTTAAGCTAATCGTGCACATAAACTATCTATGAACTCTTTTCTGGATGCTACATCCATGCGATATGTTGTTACTTTTCGATTGAGCGTGGGAGAATATATCGTCTCAAATTCGAGTCCATGATCAACGTCCATGAGTATGAGATGTTCGGGAGGAGCAACCCCAAAGCACTTTGCCTTACCATCTAGTACTGAGGCTACTTCATCTATGGATATTTTTCCAGAACCAACTTCTATTACTGCTGCCATCATCCGGCGTACCTGACTTCTTAGGAACTCTCGCCCCTTAATGTCGGCTACTAGTATTTCATCCCTGGACGATATTCGAAATGAATTGAGCGTTCTAACTGTGGATCGACCATCTGGCTTACAAAATCCTTTGAAATCATGGCGGCCCTCGAATAGAGTCGCGCATTGTTCTACCATTTCTAGATCCATATTGTCAGATGAGAATAAGTATCGATACCATCTCTGTCTAGCCCTGCGGGGAGAGAATGACATCGGAACTTCAGTAACTGCATAATACATTACATCCAGCGATGCTGCGTTCAGTGCTCTTAGAAGCGATTTCCGATCGAAGGAAGTGACGAAAGAGAAGACATTGCCTAATGCACTTACTCCTCTATCAGTGCGACTGGAGAATCGAAATCGTGACTCAGCAATTGAACTAATAGCGCCAATATTTACTAATGCATCTATTGTCTCCGATTCCACAGTACGAAGGCCGGGCTGTCGTTGAGATCCTATGAATAGTCTTCCATCATATGCTAACTTCACTGCGGCGTGCCAGATCACGGCAGCATTAAGTAGGAATGTACTATTAAGCCCTCCGACATGCCTGCCTACCGAGTGATATTAGTATCTCCCATGCACGAAGGTAACGTTGGAGCGGTAGCACGGGCTATGGCGAATTTCGGATTCCAAGAGCTCTTCATAATTGACCCGTGTATCCTAGGGGATGAGGCATATAAGCGAGCAAAACATGCTGGCTATATACTGGATAGTGCAGTCATCGCATCTTGTTTTGAAGAGGCAATTTCAAATTGTTCTTTAGTCGTTGGTACGTCGGGTAAAGTAACTGAGGGCGAAAAACATTTTATACGGATATCAGAGACGCCGAAATCCTTGGCTCAGAAAGTCAAGGATTATGAAGGTCGCGTAGCACTGGTGTTCGGTCCAGAAGATCTTGGCCTTACACAAGAGCAATTGGAAAAGTGCGACATGTTGGTGCATATACCGTCTTGTGATGAGTATCCTACTCTCAATCTATCACATGCATTATCCATAATACTTTATGAGATATTCTATACAGGAGCTCCTACACCTCATCCACGTCCTGCAAATATAGATGAGAAGGAAATGTTGTTTGATTTTTTTCATCAGCTGCTAGAGGCTGTAGAGTACCCTGAATTCCGCCGAGAGAAAACTGAAATTATGTTCCGACGAATGATGGGGCGTGCAGTACCAACTAAATGGGAATTTTATACTATAATGGGAGTATTCAGTGATGCAGTAAAGGCTGCAACAGGTAAGAAGCCTGGAAAAAGTTGAACGATTATATTATATTAATTCTTCAATAGTGTGGCTAAGCTTGACTGTAGCTCCATCGCATATGCTTTCCTGTTTCGATGTGTCTTTTATTCCAGTAATGACTGCCATTATCCTGATATTTTCCCCGATAGAAGGATCTACCCTAGCACCAAAGATTACCTGGGCATCACGATCTAGTTGCTCACATATACCATTGAGAACTTTAGTTACTTTCCTTGTGGTAATATTTGTGCCGCCAGTGATATGTATAAGAGCTCCTGTAGCACCTTCATAATCTATTTCTAAAAGAGGATTATTAAGGGCATCTTTTACAGCTCCATCAGGATCGCTACTTTCTCCATACAATATAGTAGACACGCCTCGATGACCCATTATAGTCTTGAGATCAGCGTAGTCAAGATTTACTAATGATGGTAACGTAATTGCCTCTACTAGACCTTTGATAACCTCCGATATCAGCTGGTCCATGACTCCAAGCCCCTGATCTATTGGGAGATTGGCGACCATATCGAGCAAACGATTGTTATCAAGAAGAAGTAGCATATCGGAGTTCTCATTAAGTTTCTTGATACCTTTAAGAGCGATGTCCATCCTGTGACTCTTTTCGAAATCGAACGGCGTGGTTGCAAGAGAGATAACTATGGCTCCTCTCCTCTTAGCTTGTTTAGCAACTACAGGTGCTACACCAGTACCTGTTCCTCCACCCATTCCTACTGTTATGAATGTCAGATCGCTCCCCTTCAGAATATCATTGAGAGGTTCCAGCGCATTTTCCATACTCTTCTCCCCAATTTCAGCAATACCTCCAGCCCCTAATCCCCTAGTCAGGCCAGTTCCTATAAGTAGACGCCGGTGAGAGTTAATAGCCTGCAGGTGACTCTTATCCGTGTTGATAGCAACAGTTTCCACTCCTTGAATTCCGATATTCATCAGACGGTTGATACTGTTACATCCACCACCCCCACAGCCTATTACATGAATTTTAAGCTGGGCGCAGTCTGCAGTCAGTTCGATTTCCATATTACATGATTTTGCCATATTTGGAAGAATGGTTAATGCATCTCCTCCATTGCTCGAGTTATCCTCTTCCTAGTATATTCCCGGACAGCATTTCGGATAGCATCGTCAATAGAGATCGAGTCTCCGTCCTTTACCAAGCATTCTAGCTCGACCACATTGCCCTTGGGAAGCTCTACGGTAACTCGCTCTATATGGTCAGGGGCGAAATGCGCATCTACAAAGCTATCTATGGCAGCGCGTATGGCATCTGATATTGTTGTATACTTCCCATCCTTGACTAGGCTTTCGAGGGCGCTAACCTTATCGCTCGGGATTCTTATGGTGATCCTTTCAGTTTCGCTCATGTCAAGCCTCTTTTGGGCTTCGTCCGACGTTTTATACAATTTTGTCGGACAAACGTCATAATGTAGTCAGAAGTATATAACAATTGACGCGCTTGGTTGTCACGATCCAGTATATAGAACATTACCATCCATGTTATATTATCCAGTCTTATTGCTATTCTAATATGCTGCCCGATAATATTCTATAAATAATTATGATAGATTATAACTGATGATATTGAGTTTATTTTAAAGGCGTTTGACTATTGAGTATAAATCTATGTAAATGTATTTAAATATCTTAATAGGTGACGTATTGGCTAGGATGAGGATCGAAAACGCGGTCGCCTCTACTGCACTAAGAAGAGATTTAGATTTGCAAACTATTGCACTTTCTTTAGATAATGCAGAGTATGAGCCGGAGAAGTTTCCAAGCCTCATCTACCAATTGGAAGAGTCTAAGGCCGTCATATTATTATTTCGCAGCAGTGAAGCAGTATGCACTGCTGCTAGTGTTATAAAGGACGTTAGAGTAGCTATATGTAAAGTTGCTAAGCAGATTGAGACAATGGGCATCGAAATAGAATTAGATCCTCTAATAATAGTGCAGAATATTGTTGCATCCTCCGATTTAGAACAAGAAGCTCATCTCAATGTTATTGATATATCTCTGTGCCTTGAACGAGTAGAATATGGGCCAGGGCAGTTTCCTAGACTAGCTTATAGGTTTGATGACCCCAAAATAGTATTATTGATATTTAGATCCGGCAGGCTTGTGTATACAGGCGCCAAGAAACCTCATATGATCATAGATGCGGCCAATAGGCTGCAGAAGAGCTTAGAATGGCTGGACTGATACAAATGATATTCCCCATATTAGACAATCATATTCACCTCCGCCCCGATGGCCGAGGAGTGGGAGCGATTGCAGATTTTGAAAAGGCGGGAGGAACTCATGCTATACTAGTGCATAGTCCTCATCCATCATCGATTATCACTAAGCCTGATGACTTTCGAGAGTCGTATGATATTACGTTGCATCTAGCAGATTCGATAAACGCTTCTCGGAAAGTTAAAGTGTTTGTAGCAACCGGGCCGTATCCCATTTTACTTCTAGGATTAATAGATAGATATGGATTAAAAAAAGGTGTAGAACTTATGAAGAGTGGTATGGATATCGCTCAACAATTAGTATTAGAAGGGCGCGCAGTTGCTATTGGCGAGATCGGAAGACCGCATTTTCCGGTCAGTGAAATTATTTGGGAGGCATCCAATGAGCTCCTACTATATGGAATGGAATTAGCTAATGAGGCGTCCTGTCCAGTAATACTTCATACTGAAAGTGGGACACCGGATATAATGAAGGAGCTGGCCGAAATGGCAGATAGGGCAGGATTGTCTAGAGATCGAGTGATCAAGCATTATTCATCCCCATTGGTATTTCCTAACGAGAATTATGGAATTGTTCCCTCCATATTATCCAGTCGGGATGCAGTTCGAACCGCTCTCTCTAAAGGAGATCGTTTCTTAATGGAAACTGACTTCCTAGATGATCCATTAAGGCCTGGTGCGGTGATGAATATAAATACTGTACCAAAACGGACTAAGGCTTTCATCGATTCAGGAATTATGAGTGAGGAGGCAGCATGGAGAATACATAAAGATATGCCAGAGAAGATCTACGACATTAATATAAACATATGATGAATTAATATCGAACCTCAAAATCGTCGAACTGTCCGATAAAATCAAGCCATTTTAAATCTATGTTCTCAATTCTAGCCGCAGGATGTTCTTCTTTAAGGAGTCTGATAACTTCCTCGATATCTTCCCGTTCTCCTTCAAAAACCGCCGATACTGATCCATCGTCAAGGTTACACACCCATCCAGTAATATTCTTCTGCTTAGCAAAGTTTGCTGTGTAGGCTCGAAAATACACGCCCTGCACCACACCATAGAACCTTGCCTCCACTCTAGATTTCATGTACTGATTAATTGATGCAAGCAAATAAAGAGATTATCATTGTGCCTATTCTATTGGTCAATATTATTTAATACCTAAAATTACGATTACGTGGCTTGAAGGATGCACTATGAAATCTTTGGTCGAAGAAGCACTGGCCAGAGAAGGTCCAGTTCCAGAGCCTAAGGGAGCCGTGCCTTCTGCCAAAATTGATTCTGAACAGTCTGGTAGTACTGATGCAGATTTATTGGAGATTCTACAGAAACTCAAAACTAATGTCAAAATCATTGGTTGTGGAGGCGGCGGATGCAACACTGTAGATCGTATGATACAAGAAGGGATAGCAGGTGCTGATCTATATGCTGCCAATACTGATGCTCAACATCTGCTAGCGGTAAGAGTTCCACATAAGATCTTACTAGGTCGGCGATCTACACGTGGCTTAGGAGCAGGTGCACTTCCTCAGGTGGGAGAAGATGCAGCCAAAGAGGTGGAATCAGAACTTCGTAATTCACTCGCAGATGCACACATGGTGTTTGTAACTGCTGGCATGGGTGGAGGAACTGGTACTGGTTCCGCACCATTTGTTGCAAAGCTCGCCAAAGACATGGGAGCCCTTACTGTTGCTGTAACAACTCTCCCATTTAGGGGAGAAGGAAATCTTAGAAGGCAAAACGCAGAGAGGGGACTGGAGCGCCTCCGTAATGCTGCTGATACTGTCATAGTAATCCCTAATGATAAGTTGTTGGAGATATGTCCACGATTAGCACTTAACGCTGCATTCAAGGTAGCGGATGAGGTGTTAGTCAG
>JAAYTA010000130.1 GCA_012518185.1 Methanobacteriota archaeon | reverse complement strand
CTCAATCCAGCCATCAGCACTGTCCATCACTCTACCATAGTCCGTCGCTCTTGTACTCAAAGGCTCTTCCTTCAACATCCATGTTCCATTTAAAGATATGTTGGACATTCAATTCCCTCCCTCAATGTCTTTATGGAATGATCTCCACCCATGATTACCTTTTATTTGCAGCTTTCCCTCTTATTGACATAACACCCAGCCCCGCAGCTTCTTGATGTTTCTGATAGGTCAAACACCTAGCGAACGACTGTATTGATCTTCTGCTACGTAGATTTAAGTGATTCCGCTATAGCTACCCTGACGAAGTGCTCTGGCCAAACACCTTTCATAGTAAGAGGCAAAGCTAATACCTACCATATTCTTCTGCGGCCTTCCAAAGGGATATGAGATTGTCTCTCGGATACGGCATTCCCTGATCCAGCCCGATAATATAGCCTCCTCCTGGAGCTAATATATCTATAACTCTTTTAACTTCTGCTCGTATGGTATCGTTGTTTCCTGTCATGAGAAGATGAGAATCTATGGCACCCATAAGGGCCATTTCACCTACAGTCTTTCGCTTAATCTTAGCCAGATCATTTGCTCTGGCCTGAATTGGATTCAAAATGGTTACGCCAATGCTAGCTAGATCTTCGACTATGTCTTGAATACACCCACACGAATGGAAATTAATCATCTTACCCGCAGCCAGTACTGGTTCAAAGCAGCGCCTGTACTCAGGTAAGAAAAACTCCCGAAACATTTCCGGTGACATCAAAAGAGCTTTTTGGCTCCCCAAATCCTCTGAGAATTCGACACCGTCAACCCCCAAATCTAGATACCGCTGAAATACCGCAATATTGAAATCGGCTATGATTCGCAGCAAGCGCTTCACTTGCTCTGGATGGGTTGCCAAAGCCATCAAGAACTCTTCCATCCCCATAAGTGCCCAAGCTCTTTCAAACAAGAAATACGTAAGACCACCAAAGACCAGTTTGCCACTTGTCTTTGCAGCATCAAAACGTCGACGCACTTCATCACTCAATACCAACTCCTCAGGTGCTGGTATTCGAAACCGATCCAGTTTATCAAGAGATGTTAAAGGATTCCCCTTCGGAAAAGGCACGGCGTCAGCGACACCGATTTTCCACCGAACACCCCACAGGTCGACCCAATCCGCCATCCGGAAATTACCCTCAAACTGAATTGAAGTGATTATTCCTTCGTCAGTTCTAGGGACATACACCGGGTTACCAAATCTAATACTCTCCAGAAGATTCTGTCGCCTATTGATTATATCCATTACTATTTCTCCCAAGATCAAATCTCACGGAAAGCAGTTCCCTCCTAAGCACTGGCCTTAAAGCCCCGTCAATACAATTCCCTCAATAAAATACCGTTGAGCGAACCTATCATTCTTCTCCGCCGTGGCGAGCACCCTTGACTCCGGATTGCCCCACTGGTTAGGTGACCGGCTTTTTCTCCAATCGTCGGCCCGGCAATGATGCTGGACACACAAAAGCCAGGTCCATCTCCAAAGAGATGGCCCCGGCCACGCAAGTAATGTCTATTTTTTCACTGTACAGCGGCTCATCCGGCGGATCATGGTATATACGCACTCCACTAGCTTACATTGTTACTAACT
>JAAYTA010000077.1 GCA_012518185.1 Methanobacteriota archaeon | reverse complement strand
GCCTCATCGCATATGATGAGATCAAAGGCGGGAAGTCCCTGTTCCTGGGCCTCGATCACCGCATTTATAGACTGATACGTAGAGAATATGACGGTGAGTCCTTCGCCGCTCTGATATTGTTCGATTATCTTGCGAGGATCGGTCGTGGCCGGAGCGCCAAGGTCCTCAACATGTTCACCAAGATCGTCAGTAGATCTTCTTTTTGTCACCTTGGAGTCCGAACAAACGGCGATCGTGTTCAGGTCATGCTCTGCGTTGGAGGTCCATTCCCTGAGCGTCTGACCTACCAAGGAGATCGAGGGTGCTAGAAACAGTACGCATTGGTTACCATCGACGGAGACGGCCTCGGCGATCCTTAGCGAGGTGAACGTTTTTCCAGTGCCGCAGGCCATTATCATCTGGCCCCTGTCGTTCTTCTCGTAATGTTCGATCGCCTTGTCGAAGGCTTCCTTCTGATGAGGCCTCAGCTCATATTTCTCCTTCCTGGCGGGGGTACCGCGAACTCCTCCCTCGATGGCGGCCCAGTCCACATGAGCCTCCCTTAGAATGTTCAATCCGACTCGTATGACGGGGATGGCCTGGTTCTCGGTAGATCTGACGGCGGTCTCGGTCCAGTCGTTAGTGGTTGCGAATACCAATCTCTGGGAGAACGTCCTACGTTCTCCAGATTCATCGGTGAACTGCTTGCCGGATGTGGACAGGAAAGTATCCATATCGTCCTTGGAAACTCTATATCCTTCGGAATAGAACTTACACTGGATGGCCCAATACTCCCCGGCCTTGGTCTTTCCTACTAGATCAATGCCGGTATCATGATCGCTTATGTCCTTGCGGAAGGGAAAGTTGCTCCAAGTCCATACTTCTTCTAATTTAGATGAATAAAGAGGATCGGTCATCAGATATCTTGCGATTAGCTCTTCGAATCGTGTTCCGGCATCCGCCCTAGAATAGGCGATCTCACGATATTTATTCAAGATATCTTCAAACTTCATTTATATACCTCAATCAATTTTTAACTATTCCATTATAAGATTATTAGTAGATAACATTCACGGCATCGAATTCTCGATATTCTAGAAAATCTTTTCATCACCTGATTCTGGATCCCACATGAGAAACACTATGATAGCTCGCGTACTTTCGGAAACAGCTGCTCTCTGACCCTTATGAATGTTGCTATGGCGGTAATAAGACCAGGTCCATTCCTGCATTGTAAATCTATATGCGGCGAGTGGTGACATTCGGTCACCTCTCTCAGGACTGTTTATAGCTATAAACTGACGATCAATATGGAATACGGCATACATTTGGAAAAGACCATCAGAACTACTCGTGATCGATTAGAACAATGGGTCGGAACAGAGAATCGCCATAACTGTCTAGGAGTCTATCTGCTTGATGAGATCTTAGACAGCGTCGAGTCGGCAACAGCAACGGAGATATCATTATTGCTGAGCATCCCGCCTGAGCCACCAAAGAGAGATTGGTGTAGGGACTGTCGGGGGTGCAGATGATACTGCGTACCGCTGGAAGATATGTGATTCATGGTCCATATCATCGGGAACACTTCAGTATTGCAATTCCCACATACGGAATTCGGTGAAAATATGTCAGTGTTCTCCGCTTAGACCGAACTGCATATATATTAATTGTACGGTGCCAATAACATCATAGGCGATGCATAGGAGTGAGTAGCTTGTTTCAAACGCTAATGGAATATATGGGCGTCCTTGCCATCATTGGTGGAGTATTCAGCTTCTTTGCCGTCACCTATGGTTTCTTAAAATCCAATCATCCACGCATTAAAAGAATCAGATATTACATCTCAAACAAAGCTATTCGAAATAACATAAACGCTGCAAGGGATTACCCAATTTTCAAACCGGACATGCCATCGCTCGGAAGGACCTTGGCCGAATCATTTCGTAAGGACAACCGGCCTGCAAAGGTGGAGGCCGTTGGTGAGAATTACATCATCATATTCATAGAGGGTTTGCAGGGCCCGTTCAAGGTTGAGTTTCAACCCCGCATAAGTGATGGATATTCGGACGAACAACAGCATGATGGGGCCGAAACCATTGATGGAACCGAGGTACGGGTCCGGCTTGTAGGGACGATAAAGTTCTACTATCGTGAGGATGAGAACAACAAAGATTATCTCAACCTGATTCAGACCATCTTTGAGTTTATAGAGCAACAATACAAAGTTAAATCTGAATACACGAGCTACCGCCTGACATCCACCTCACTGGATTCGTTCGATTACGATTGGTCGAAATCCGAGATGATAAAAGATAATGGAGTAAAAGTGGTGATCGGGAAGACCATGCTGGATTTGAACTCGACATCGGTCGTCCCATTATATGACGTTTTCAAGAAGCATATCACAAAGGTCTAACCTTTTACGGTCTGATACGGCCTAAGGGCTTCGACGATCTCATAGATCTTAGTGACGTCCTGGGGTTGATTCCAACCCGCGAACATTGCAATATTCCCGGTCCGATAAATGTTTACCTTCAGGTCCTTATCGCCCGACATCATTTTAATCCCAATGTTGTTTCTGGGCGCGCCTGCTACCTGCCCATACATCGCATCCTGATCGATGTCGTCCCCGTAAACCCTGCCTTTCTTGATGGGACCCTGTCGGTCCTTGTAATCAACGGTCCACAAACCACTGAATTGACCCTTCAGCAGATCGGCCTCGATTGCTTGAATATTATATTCGACCGCGTTGACCTTCTCATCCATACCATACAGTATCTCTGATAGGATAGCCTTTGCATTTTGGGATGGTTGTTTTGTGTTGTTGAACATGATCAGCCCTGGGTTCGAGACCAGGGTGAATGGGACTGCATGAAAGCGCCGTCTTATGAAGCGATTCTCTTCAATCGTTCCATCCTCTCCCATGTCATGCTCGGAGATCTCGTGCTCATCATGGAAGTAAAGCATGCCATGTTTGAACTGTACACCGTTCGAGCTGATCTCTTCATCACTGAGCCCGACTCTCGTGTATAGTGTATGCGCTCTCCCTTCCCTCGAGGTGCAGCCATAGCCGCTCAAGGTCCTGTAAGCCTCATTAAAACCGATCGTCTCATCCATATTGCATATCCAACGGTACAACATTTATTCTCCCCCAATAATCTCTTCAAAATTGCGCCAATGAATCAGCGCCCCTCCCCTTGCAGGAGCTCCTCGATCGCAGCGAGGTGTTCCGCCACCGCGCGACCCTTGGGAGTGAGTTCTATGAACTTGCGGAATGGGCGCTGTTGTTCCTGCTCCTCAGTGACGAGGTCGAGCTGTAAGAGTTCATCAACTCTGGATTGAACAGACACCGTGCCTTTAGCAACATACGATGCAAGGACTCCCTTGATCATCTTCCCTTCAAAATATAGAATGATCAGGATTTTGATGGCGTGAGTGGCCTCTAATCTTCCAGCTTTGAGGTTCCCGTAATCCATAGTCATGGGTCCAATGATCTCATCAACAAGTGTCCCCATGTGATGCCCCGCTCATTCCTTCAAAATCCCCTCGATCGCAGCGAGGTGTTCCGCCACCGCGCGACCCTTGGGAGTGAGCTCCAGGTATTTTCGTCTAGGAAATTTAACCTCCCTATCTTCCACGATCAGATCCTCGGCAACCAAAGATCTAACTCGATTTATTGTAGTACCTGCTCCCTTGGCAAGCTTACTAGATAGCTCTGTAATGAATATTCGCTCCTCTTTGAGTATGACAAGCATTATGCCAATGGCCTGCGTATCTTCGAAGAGTTGCGCCCTATACATTGCGAAATCCCGAGTCCTGAATTAATATAGAGTTAGATGGAACTATCTTACTTGATACGCATTGCAGAATGCGGAAACCTTTATATTATATCACGCATATTCTCCCTTCGCGCTCCGCAATATGGAATGCAAAGGGCTACATGCTACCACGATACGACAACCAGAGACTGAGAACATCTAATGGTGAGCGATAATGCTCCACGGCCAGGGAGATGTTCCGCGGTTCCGGGGGTTGTGTGGTAGCGCTCCTGGCCTACGCGCTCCCTGGCAATATCACGAGGTCATGATAATGGGAAACACTCTAACACAAAAACAAAAAACAAACCGAGCAGCTCCTGCTATCATAGATCATTTCATGTCGGAAGGGATGGGATGTTATATTTGCAAATCAATGTGGGGCGCTAGAGATGCTAAACAGGAATCAACTGCAGTATCTCGATTCCCTACGAAACGATTTCCTGAACGCCTTACATCGGCGAAAGAGTCTGGCACGAAACACTCTCAGAGAGTACGATCGATTGATCCGAATAGCAAACAGAGAATGGATCAAGGCAGGCTTCGACCCACTTCCGAAGCAGGTCGGAGAGGAACATATAGATTACCTTCATCAAGAGATCTATCCTCGGACGCTGTCACCGTATCAGAACCGGAAACAGATCTCTATCATCGGACACTACCTGGAGTATTACGAGAATCCGGTGGAGAAGAAGATGATG
Source organism: Methanobacteriota archaeon (assembly GCA_012518185.1). Lineage (GTDB taxonomy): Archaea > Thermoplasmatota > Thermoplasmata > Methanomassiliicoccales > Methanomassiliicoccaceae > DTU008. The sequence goes on along the minus strand of JAAYTA010000077.1, from coordinate 8,322 downwards.
CTCCCCTGGCCTACCAACACCCGTCCAAATGCCCAGTGGTATACGGACGAAGAGGCCATCCGCATGATCGATGCATCAGAACGTCATCCAATGTGGCGGATGCTCATACATTTGGAGCTGAGAATGCTCTGCCGGAGAGTGGATGCCAAGCGACTAACCATCAACGATATCGATCTGAACACGCTGAAAATCCGTGGAAAAGGACGGTTTGGCGGCAAATGGCGCTCCCTGGCATGGGCTCCCGAGACGCTGCCAGTAATCCAGGAATACTCAGATTATCGCGAAGAACTCATCGCCAATGCGCTAGAGAGGGAGCCGAATCAGGAGATCCCGAAAGAGATCATGATCTATGCGAGATACGGATGGAAACTAGGAGCGATGCAGGAAACTGCTCTAGACAACATGCTCAAGGATATCGCCGGAGCAGCCGGCATACCGGAAAGCCTTGCAACTCATCACACCAACCGCCGGAGCGGGGCGAGGATCTACATCCGAGCTGGTGTACCAGTCCGAATTGTGATGGCTGCTCTAGGTCACACGTCCGAATCTCAGACCTGGCGATACGCCGGTATGAATATAGAGGACATGTCCGAGAGTCAACCTCTGGTGACTCATTACTTGCAAAACATACGATCCAGGATGACAGACGAGCCCTATCAGGTGACGCACCATCCTGTATTAATCTCAAGGTGAGCACCTCGCCGAAGAGGGCTCCCTACTACTCCTCTCCGGAGAGGCGTGAGGCTATTATTCCGTTCTCAGAAACGGTCGATAGCCAGAGCTACTGGTGGGCCCGAAGAGATTTGAACTCTTGACCTCTCGGTTATCAGCCGAGCGCTCCAGCCAGTCTAAGCTACGGGCCCTTGTAGACCACCGAATACTGCTTACCATTTTAAAGGTTTCCATCGCAGAGTAGGAATATCTATCCTCAGATCTAATAATATTGCAGGTCATTCATCGTATGTGATTCATAGATAGTAGAATCATGTATTTGACATAACTTCTTTTTACAAGGCTAATCTGCAATATACTTATTATAAAGACATTAAAGATAGAATCAATATATAATCTAGACTTCTTTTCCAGAACTCACATTCTGGCTTAATATTCAGCCAGGACTGATCATAATGAAGCTCTTACATGGTATAGATGACCGACCAAAACCAACAGCTCAGCTGATCTTCGGATTACAGTGGCTGGCTGTGAGTGTACCTGCCATTTTAATCATTGGAAAAGTGGTAGCTGACATTTATGGGGGTCCAGTGATACCCTATCTCCAGAAACTCTTCTTTGTAACTGCTGTAATATTACTGATACAACTATATCTTGGCCATAAGCTTCCCTTAGTAGTTGGTCCTGCGACAGTACTCCTCATAGGTATACTGGCAAGTCTTGATGCAGGTTTTGGAGCGATCAACTCATCGTTAATTATTGGAGGTCTAATTTTAGCAGGGATCTCAGCGGCAGGTCTCTTCAAGCATCTCGAGCGCCTATTCACGCCTCGAGTTATCGTAGTCGTGCTAATGTTGATTGCCTTTACTCTTGCCCCAGTGATCCTTGATCTCATTATCGACGGCGGCGGAGTAGTTCCCCCTTCTCACACATTCCTGTTTGGCATGGCATTCGCGATGATATTATTCATTGCAAATGGACGTTTGACGGGGATATGGAAATCGACCTTAGCATTATGGGCCATTATCCTCGGAAGCTTAGCATATATTGTCATCTTTGGTGCAGCTTCTGTACCAGAGAGTACAGCGTTGTTTGCACTTCCTAAAGATATTCTAGGACCTCTAGCCGTACCCGATATAGGAGTATTAGCTGCATTCCTAATATGCTTTCTAGCACTTGCTATCAACGATCTAGGATCTATACAATCAGTTGGAGGTCTCCTTAGAGCAGATAACATGGGTGAACGTGTAGATCGCGGAGTTACTGTCACTGGACTAGGTAATGCTCTAGCAGGATTTATGGGAGTAATCGGTCCGGTAAATTTCTCATTAAGTCCAGGCATCATAGCTGCAACGAGATGTGCATCTAGATTTGCATTAGTTCCTGCAGGCATTATACTCATATTTATGGCGACATCTCCCACTGCTATTGGTTATTTGAGCAGCATCCCAGGACCAGTAATCGGAGTTGTCCTTGCTTTTGTCATGGTAGCTCAGATATCAGCAGGACTAATGCTAGGGCAGGAAAACAGCGCTGTGAGCACTTTCGATGAAGGGTTAATAATCGGAGTCCCACTTCTTCTTGGAACTATAGTATCATTCCTTCCTGAATCTGTAGCTGTAGGATTTCCAGCCACTGTTAGGCCGCTTATTACTAATGGATTTGTAGTAGGGATTGTAGCAGTTCTGATACTCGAACATCTTGTTTATCGCAAGAGATCGAAGTAAAGCTAAACTGGCATTACTATTTACATGCCAGTCTCAAATAATTATGAGATAGTCATTTCACAATATACGCTGGATATGATGTCGAATCATAAGCAGTATTGAAAAGATAGGAAGGTGTTTGAGAGTCTCTTCGATCTTTGAATAGAATTTAGGTCCTAAAAGAGACAGAATACTCCATCTCATCAGCGCCAAAATATCTCTTACAATACTCGGCAACTGCTTGAGGAGGATATTCTTTACAACTGAATATATCGATGAATGCTCTGTCAGTATCTTCAGCAAAATGACCAGAGATCAAAGAAGTTTCGATCAATTGCGCTAGAGAATATCCTTGGACGCGAGGATCTTCTCCAAAGCGTACTACGATAGGATCACCATATCTTTTCATTTCGATATGATCACAGAGGTCAACAGAGAATTTTCTAATATAGTCGCCATCACGTATTTTCTCTGAATCGCATCCATGAAGATCAATCGAAGTAAGTAGGCCCCATTCGCCTCCTCTTTTGAATCGCTCTATTGTTTCCTCATCACTCAACAGTTTTCCAGATTTTGGACCCATGTTATACATTGCCTAGTATCACCTTCTGGGCACTCTTACCCAAGGTCGGAATTACCGCATTTTCTTTTAGGATAAAAAGAGTGATCCTCTCACATTATTTCTACGATTAATTACTCAAAATTTGAGACGATCCAAAAGTCAATTCATTGATAAAGTGCCATAACTATGGGACAGATTAATTAGTACCGTATCATTCCATTCATGGAAATGACCCAGGGACTGAAGAATCGCGGAAGAACTAGAGAGGACGTGGACGATCGTAGACGAGCTGTAGAAAACTTCACAGGAGAAAAGCTCCCCACTATTGCTAATTGTCCTTTTGATCCTCAACTGGCCGAGAAGAATATCGAGAATATGATTGGCATCACTTCTATCCCATTAGGCTTTGTAGGTCCATTACTGGTCCAAGGCAACGAGGCGAAAGGTGAATTTTTGGTACCACTCGCCACTACTGAAGGTGCATTGGTTGCATCAGTGAATCGCGGGAGCTCGGTTATTACTGCAGCTGGTGGAGCTACTACTATGGTAGTAAAGGATGAGATGACAAGAGGACCAGTATTTAGGGCAAGAGATTTACGACATGCTTCAGAAGCTGCTGAATGGATTGAACTAAATATGGATAAGATTAGAGCAGCTGCAGAAGCTACCACTAGGCGTGGAAAGCTGTTGAGTGCCACGCCATACATAGTTGGTCGCTCTCTATTTCTCAGATTTTCCTATTCCACAAGCGATGCTATGGGCATGAATATGGCCACTATAGCTTCAGAAGCAGCATCTCGACTAATCGAAGAACATACAGGTGTTACTATGATTTCTGTCTCGGGCAATATGTGCGTTGATAAGAAACCCTCCGCACTAAATGCACTCGCTGGCAGAGGTAAAACCGTTCTGGCCGATGTGACAATTCCTAGAGAGTTATTGGAAAAAAGGATGCATACGTCACCTGAGGCAGTAGTGGAAACTTGCTATCGCAAATGCAACATTGGATCGGCACTTTCAGCATCATTAGGATTCAATGCACACGTTGCCAATATGTTAGCAGCAGTGTATATTGCTACAGGTCAAGATCCTGCTCAGGTGGCAGAAGGCTCCATGGGAATGACTACTGCAGAATTAGTCGGCGGAGATCTATACATGTCTGTTCGATTGCCTGCTATTGAAGTTGGCACAGTTGGTGGGGGAACTAGATTACCTGCTCAGCGCGAAGCACTAGCTATGATAGATTGCTTAGGTGATGGAAAGGCTGTGAAGTTTGCAGAGATCATTGGTGCAATTGTACTAGCTGGAGAACTTTCTACATTATGTGCTCAATCTGCCGGACAGCTAGGAGAGGCACATGCTCGATTAGGCCGTTGAAAATAATTCAGTCGAGATATTCATCATCTAAGTCGTATATCTAGTATGCATGAGTAGTAAGATGGCATCATGGTGGCATTATGAGAATGACAATGTGCTATGTGAGTTATGTCCTCATAGATGCCTAATAAAAGAGGGTAATGTTGGCATATGCGGTGTGCGGAAGAATGATGGGGGAGAACTGGTCGCATCTAGCTACGGAATGGTATGCGTTAGAAATCTTGATCCCATTGAGAAGAAACCATTATTTCACTTCCATCCAGGCACATTGGTACATTCCTTCGGTACTTTCGGATGCAATCTGGACTGCGATAATTGTCAGAACTATGAACTAGCTCGCTCAAGATCAGGCGGCTCGTTCCTTACACCTCAGGACGCTGTATCTGAAGCTATAGGGCAGAATGCACATGGTGTGGCATTCACATTCAATGAGCCCATTACGTGGTATGAATTCGTACTTGAGACCTCTGGGGATGCAAAGGAGAAAGGCCTCTATACTGTGTTGAATACCAACGGATATATCAGAAAGGAGCCAGCGGAGGAACTTTTCACTTACATTGATGCAATGAATATTGATGTAAAAGCCTTCAATGATCAGATATATCACTCCACATGTGGGGGAAAACTTCAGCCTGTATTGGATACGTGTGTTCTAGCTAAAGAACTGGGAATACATGTTGAGCTCACCTATCTCTTAATACCAGGATTAAACGATTCATCGGATGAGATAGCGGATTTCAGCCGTTGGGTAGTAGAATATATGGGAACTGACACCCCCGTCTTTTTCTTCCGATTCAGTCCATTTCATAGGCTTTCTAATCTTCCCAGGCAGAGCATGGATCGCATGCTTGAAGCAGAATCAATTGCCAAGCAAGCAGGACTAAATTATGTCTACTTTGGTGGAGTGGCCGATGCTATAAAAGACACTATGTGTCCTGCATGTTCTAATATAGTTGTTGAGCGTAAAGCGGATGACTCTACTGGTAAGGTATGCTTCAGAGGCGATGAAGTTAGTAGATTCTGCCCTTCAGTTGCAGAAGTTAAAGTAAATATCCAGAATGGTTGCTGCCCGAAGTGCGGACTAAGTATCCCAATCGTACTATGAACACGTCAAGCATCTCATATTGATAGAAGATAACTATATCTTGCAACTCACAACTTAAAAATAGTTACTGCCCTATCGCAACGCGATGCCAGTAGTCACGTTTGATATTGATGACCTCATGAGTCTAATCAGTCATGAAGTACCCGTAGAGACATTGCTGGAACGTATTCCTCAGCTCGGCGCAGATATTCATTCTTGGGATTCCAAAACCGGTGAACTGAGCATCGAGTTCTTCCCCGATCGGCCCGATCTATACAGCGTTGAGGGTGCGGCAAGAGCTCTGAGAAACTTCCTCAAATTCGAAAAAGGCCTAACACATTATGAGGTGACTGAATCAGATGTTAGGTTAATAATCGATGATTCTGTCAAAGACATTAGACCATACATGGTAGCTGGCATCGTCAAAGATATTACCATGTCTGATGAACTTATTCGATCACTGATGGAACTTCAGGAAAAACTTCACTTGACTATGGGAAGGAAGCGAGCTAAAGTGTCTATTGGCATACATGATATGGATCGGATCAGCTCCCCATTCACCTATAAAGCAGTCAAGCCTCATTCAGTGACGTTCATCCCCTTAGCCATGAGTGAATCAATGGATCTCCAGGAGATACTGGAAAAACATGAAAAAGGCAGAGATTATGCCTATATCTTAGAGGGTAAGGATAGATATCCATTACTAGTCGATAATGACGACCAAATACTATCATTCCCACCAATTATCAATGGCACTCTAACAACTGTCACAGAAGCCACTACTGAAGTGTTCATCGATGTTACTGGAACTGATATGGATGCTATAACTGGCGCTCTCAACATAGTATCCGCTGCTATGGCTGAACGTGGTGGAAAGCTGTACTCAGTTAAAGTGATTGATCAGCAGGATATGATGATGCCCGATTTAGAACCTAAAAAATGGCGCATAAATATCGATGAAGCTAACTCATTACTAGGCACTTCATTAGATGGACAAGGAATGTCAGAAGCATTGGAGAAGATGGGATATGATGCTTCGCCTGACGGTCAATATCTAAATGTTTTAGCACCCGCCACTCGCTTGGATCTTATACATCCAGTTGATGTTATTGAAGATATAGCAAAAGGATTTGGATATGAGAATTTTGGTACCACATTACCTAAAGAAGTCACCTTTGGTGAGTTGGGAAAGGATCAAAGAGCACTAGATGCCTCTCGCCAACTCATGGTAGGGTATGGCTTCCTTGAAGTTACTACACTCATGTTATCCTCTCCACAAGAACAATTTGAGAAAATGCGTCTCCAACCTGTTGAGACGGTTGAAATCTTAAACCCAATAAGTGAAGATCATACTTGTCTAAGAGTGTCCTTAGTTCCTAGTATTATGGCTGTACTGCGACGAAATAAGCATCGAGATCTACCGCAGAGACTGTTTGAAGTTGGCGATGTCATGAATGGCTGCAAACGTAGAAAACACATTGCTGGTGCAGCTATTACATCTCGCACTTCATTCACTGAGGTAAAATCATTAGTTGAGAGTATTATGCGAGATATGTCTGTACAGTATGAAATAATCCCTTCTTCACTGACTTGCTATATCGAGGGACGCGGTGCTAACGTCATAGTGGATGGGGAAAATATAGGCTCATTCGGAGAATTACATCCCGCAGTCATAACTGCATTTGAACTCGGATATCCCATTACTGTGTTTGAATTGGATCTAAATATTCTCACTAGAGGGAAATTAGACCATATCGCATGACCAAAGAGACGAAATAGTTAAAAGGGTGCATTGATGTCGCCTGAACAAGCCGAGGTAGCAAAGCCCGGATTACCGCGCCAGCCTTGAGAGCTGGTGTCCGCAAGGACTCGGGAGTTCGAATCTCCCCCTCGGCGCCATTATTTTCATAATTAGATATAAAACAATGAAAGTATAGTTCATTGCATATTGCGCGGTACGATGATTCTCACTGAGGCTGGTAGAATTGTAAGGTCTAATGGAGTGGTATCAATAAATTCTCCATCTGCTCTGATTATGGTCGTTGGTTCGGTCTCAATGCGTATAGATCTATTAGCGGTATGAAAATCTAACAAATTACTCATGCCATGTAATCCACTTATCAAATGAAGTCCGGCCAGAATGAATTGTGCCTTACTCTTTCCGCACATGAATATGATATTTACAATTCCATCGTCAACTCTTATACTTGGTCCAAGTCTCAATGAGCGAATACCAAGTATTCCAGAGTTGGCAATGAGTATCTGTGATGCCCAGCCATTTACGTTAACATCATCTATCATAGCATGTATTTTCATCGGCTTAAAGTAATGGAACATGTGGAGCCCCATGAGCACATACACCGATCGACGAAGGAGTCTCTTCTCCTGAGGAGTAACTCTACTAAGTGCTTCTGAACTAGCTCCTAATATTATCTGATGAATGAACTTTCGTCCATTGATATCCATCAGATCTACATAACGAATATCATGCTCTCCCATTATGAGATCTAGTGACTCAATGACTAGGATAGGGATATCTAGTTCTCTGGCAAACATATTGGCTGTACCAGTCGGTATAATTCCTAAATTCACGTTTTCATCGACGAGTGCACTCGCGACCCCACTTACTGTACCATCTCCTCCCACAGCTATAATATCCGTCGCGCCTCTTCTAAGAGCCTGCTCCGCTACTATAGTTGCATCCTCTCCCTTCCGAAGTATATTCATGTCACCCGCTCCTCTCTTAACGATTTCTCTGATCTTGAGTATAGCATATCGTCCAGCATCTGCTCCAGCATATGGGTTGACTATGAAATGCAAGAATCGATCGGCCATCGATCCAATTAGTGAATAATAGACTATTTGTCACTCCCGGAAGTGTAAAATCAGAAAAGGTGTTCAAGTATCGTGAAGTTTCGTCG
>JAAYTA010000076.1 GCA_012518185.1 Methanobacteriota archaeon | reverse complement strand
AGTTGCCACAATAATTATTGATTACTAAGCAATCCGATCTATCTCCTAGTTGAGATTCATTCATGACATGTTGATGAAATTGATCTATCGATAGTCAATTCTCTAAATACGTGGCAGAGAACGTAGACAACGATGTTATGATGACTTGATAGTTATGTGGCTCCACAATTAATTAACTCAATAATTCAGATTAATTGATCAGCCTATTAGGATAAACTCATCAACAAATATATGGGATAGTATGTTTATTATGCTAAATGAGTTATACAATCTTATTCAGTGCAACTCAGGATATCCTGTCCGACACAAGTATAGGGAAAGATTCGACTCTCCGATAATCGTTAGCAGAGAATTTGATCTTTGCGCCAGAAAGATATGAGAACTCGATATGGAATTGGATAGATATATTCTAAGAACAGATGATTATATTGATCTAATAATAGATACGCACGCCTCAAATATTCATTGGTCCACGAACTTGTAAGGTAATACGTTATCAGAGAGCGAGGAACGTATAGTTATAAGAGATATTTTTCTGGTAACATTAAGGAGAGTAGAAATGAACCAGTTCAAGAGATAATAAATCACCTTGTTAAACTGCATTTGCCTGATGCTTTCCAACTACCATGGATAATGATATGAACGCTCATTGAATAGACTCTTACTTGAGAGAACTAATGCCCTGAAGGCATAGGCAAATATCGTGACATATTTACTATAATCGGGGACCTGTATATTGGTGAAGAATATTTTATACTACTCCGTCTGAGTATGCATCTAGAGAAATTGATCAATTACTAGAATGGGTAAATGATAAGGCGCAGTTTATGATCCCCATCATCGCTGCACAGTAATGTTCCATGAATTTGAGAATATCCATCTATTGATGAAAACAGTCGGACTGGATGGCCATTATTTCGCCTATACCTGCAACAAAGAGCGTTCAAGAATTCTCACCTATGCAAAATAGATCGCAAGTTGGTAGAGAATAGAAATCTATACTATAATTTCTTAGTATATATTGATCAGACTGACTCATACAAAGAGCTTATAGAGATGTTTTCGATCGTAATATTAAAGAGCTATGAGGAGGCACAAGAGTCCTTCATTGAGAAAGTTTTGCTCAGAAGAAATTGGATAAAACATCAAAGAGGATATTGATAAGGGCCAAGGCCCACCGAAGTTATTTTTCGAGATCTGATGCCTCGGGCTAGATTGATAATCTGAGTGAGCAGACCATCGGAAATCGTCTTAAAGAACTCGAAGAGATTTGAACACTCGAATCAAAGGGGAAGACTAAATCTAAGAGATATAGAATGAAAGATCCCCTGGCTGACTTCAAGGAGTTGATAGCTGCAAAGAATTAATGAAAGATATGATTCCAAATGTCGAAGCTGCCTATTAGATGGCGTCGAACAGATATTTTGAAGTTCGATCTAATATAGAATCTACTATACCCTGGATGGACACGATCATGCATAATATCGTTAGAAGGTCATCCAGCTCAACAAATAGACATGGCTCTTGTTGGACGAGCCATTATTATCTAAATCTGCTCAATATGCCTAATATTCGATGTCTTATCTAAAATTACCATGTACAAATTTATTTTTACAAGTCAACAAGTCTCCCTCATTATCTCATGTATAACGCTCGTACAATCTAGCTAGCACCATTCGAACACTCGGAATATCTAGAATCGTACAGGGGGATGGAGCGCTTGTACGAAGGGCTCAAAAGCATTCAGGCGACTGTTTGAAGGATATACTATCAGCGATAGCAAAATTATTTAACTTTCCTTTTTACGAAAAATAAAAAAAAGATGTTTGGTTATGACATATTAAATCCTATCAATATCGATGCTAGGCGAGGATCATCTTCAAATCCATGCAATTTTCGAAGCATCATATCCGCCGGAGCTGATGGAGAACACGACACTACATCTTTCATGTCAAGCTCTTCCACTTCAGGAAATGATACTGGAGGCATGACAAAATATTCTTTATTAGCACCAACTCGACCAGGATATAATACAAAGTCATCAGATAACCAAACGACTTCTTCTGCAACGCTAGCGAGAAACTTCTCTTTCACACTCGGAAGTATTTCTTCACCTAATATCACATTATCATCGGAAATAAGTAAAACAGTCGGCTCCGGTGGCGGTCGAAATGATGATTTTTTGATAATGCATATTACCTGCTCTCGAGCAAGACACTCAGTCACACCACGATTAATCACTGGAATTCCCAATGTTGCCTTAATACTACTCTCGATATTCTCTATCTCATCACGACAATCCTCATTAATAGAGAATACTTGTACGACGCCCCTCATCTCCTGGATGCGTGAAATAACATGATTTATCTCTGCCATATAAGTTCTAAATAACCTGTAGAATATTAATATTTAACATACCAAGCCTGTGTTAATATGAGGATCCAGTCAACTGATAAATATTAAATTATTTTAAATTGGAACATTATTAAGGTGTATCTTACCAATGCATGATTCATAAAATATAAGCTATGAGTAGGAACATTGTTCTTAATCTACTGATTCATAAAGAGTTATTATTGTGCACGAATCACGACCATGATCGCGATCTCTAGATGAGACAGGATATTGGTATACATGGGCCTGGTTATGTAATAATTATTAGATGCAATGGCGTGTAATGAAATGTCAGCAATTGCTGGCACGTAGTCTGATGAGATATCTATACGTCAATCAAAGAAGACAAGGGAGTATTGATGATGCATAATACCAAGGAGATGGACAACTAAGTAGACTATCCACGAGATTAAAGGTGATCATCAATACTCACCTCATCATTGTAAAGAGTTTGGAAAGGGTTTGGAAATCAGAGCATTATATAAAAGACATCTACCAGATACTCACGTATCTAGTGATGACTTTACAATCTTCTCTCTACGATTCGCTCCCACCAGTCACCTCCTTAGATGCAGTCTTCGATAATGCTTCTACTGGTGCCTCTGACTTAGTGAAATCAGAATCATCAGTGAACAACATTTCATCACCAATCCGCCCTCTTGTGATTCGTACTAACAGTCCGCCTATGAATCCAGTGATTAGGCATATGATAACGGCTATTACTGCGGCGACAGCGTTTGTAATTGCACCGGTGATCAGGACGATAGAGAGAGCTCCCACCCATCCAGCCATACCGTGTAGATTATGCACTCCCATGGCATCTAGAACTCCTAATTTAGATGTCAACCATGGTTGCATATAGATGAAGCATAGGGCAGATACTACACCGGCGACTAATCCTATTATGAGGGCGCCCCATTGGCTTACGGATATTAGTGGCGATCCAATTGCTACTGGACCTGCTAGTAATGCATACGTATAGATCAATGGATTAACCTTCTTCTGGACTATCTGACAGACTAAGTAGGCACTAATGATTGAACCTAAGCCTGCCATGTAGCAAGTAATGAGACCCCATGTCACTTGATCTGCAGGTAATAGTGCAGTTACAAATGATGGCCAGAGTACCCATAATATCATACTACCCAGCCATACAAATGTCACACTATGAGTTGTTGTATACATAGGTTCATCAAATGCGCGTTTTTCTCGAATGGCCATAGCCACGCCCAATCCCCAATAGGCCGCGACCATGTGAACTAATATGGATCCGCCAGGATCGGTCACTCCTACGCCATTTATGACGAATTCGCCTAGGAACCATTCTATTAATGCATATGCAGGAGCGAATAATGCTCCTACAAGCATATACTGCCACATTTTGATAGTACCTAAGAACACGCCTATAGCAATGACTAATGTGATTGCGCATATGGCTCCTCTCATTACCAGGGCCTGATTCCAGACTTCTCCGAAATAAAATTCCTGAATGGCTACAAATCCGATGAAGCTTACGGCAGCAGAAAGTAAAGTTGCTAATGCAACTCCCCACTCAAACTTCCGAATGAACATCATCAGGAATGCGACCATTATCGTCATGAACCAAATATCTGTGGTCTTCCCGAATTTTGAGACCTCATCATCTATCTGAGTCCATCCTTGAAGATCTCCAATAGATTCATCTGAAGTCACCAAACCTTCCCCAGCCGCTGCTGCAGTGCCTAATGGCATCAACAACAGAGATAGGCAAGCGATGACTATTATGGATATCAATCCAACTTTCTTTCTTAAACTCATCATGTTCCTCTCCCCCTATATTCTTATAAAAAAAGATAAAAATAGGGTTTGGGGCGTTTAGCCCTTACTTAATGTCGAGACCTAGATCTCTCAGCTTTGCGACAGCTCCATCATAGACCTGTAGATACTCATCAGTGGGTAACACGGTCTTAGCATCATAACACTCCTGGAAGCGTTTGCCTGCTGGAGGATTACGATAGTTGGGCTCGTAGATATTGATGAGCTTATCGATGATCTCATTCACTTCAGAGACCTTCATTCCACAGGTAGCAATGGCAGCTTCACCCATGATTCTAGCTTCCATTCCAGTAGTCTTATCCGTAGCCACTCCCTTTGCAGCGGCTGATCCAGATAAGAGTTCACGACCTGATGCAGTATCTGACATTGCTTGCGTCGCTGTCTCTAAGAGACACATCTCAGTACATGGTCCGGAGATAGGATAGTACTGATTAGCCAATAGGAGATCAGTATTGGCATCAATAGCTGCGGCAGCATGGGCTGCGATTTGGAGTGTCTCTCTTGACGTGGTGGTACCCCATCGTATGTGAATGGGTCCATCAAGGTGGAAGTTCGCACTATACAATGTGAACGATGCAAGAGTAGTTGCAATATCGCAGATTGTGGTTTCCTCGATACCGCCACAGTATCCTCCAAAGATAGGCATCTGCTCGATCATGATGACATTGCCTTGGGCAGTCCATCCAGCGAGCATGTTAAGCGCTGCCATATCAATTTTGAGCTCGTTTAGCTGAGAACATTCGTGGGAATCACATGGCCTGAGACCGCCCAGGCAATCACTAGCGAGACGCCCCGCTGCGGACAGCGGTGTCTCCGGTCCCTATATAGCCATATAGGGCCGACCAGCTCTTATCCTAGCCTCCCTCACTGCTCTTAGTTCAGCCATCATCGCCCTGATCTCCCAAGGCGTATTGGTGGCTGCAGAATGCCCTTCAATAGTTGCCATAACACCGTTAACTAAGGTGTCAACAACAGCTTCTTGAGCATAACTCTGCATGACTTGAACAAATACTTCTTCAGATACTGGAGCT
>JAAYTA010000075.1 GCA_012518185.1 Methanobacteriota archaeon | reverse complement strand
CGATATAAGACATCAAGTCTTCGGAGTATTCTAAGTAAAGCTTTTGTAGATATGGTCCTTCCCTCGTTGCGATTTGTTATGAAGATATTAGTTCTAGGCATTGGATCTCCGATCATGTGCGATGACGCCATAGGGTTGAGGGTGCTTGAAGAGCTTAAAACCATGGAACTTGAAGGCGTTGATCTTCAAGATGCTTGCTGTTCAGGATTTGATCTCATCGAAGTAATGATGGATTATGATAAAGTAATACTAATTGACGCAATCATAGATTCTGGCTATCCTCCCGGAACGGTGATGGAATTATGTGCAGATGCTTTTGCAGACACGGTCCATGGCAGCAATCCACATGAAGCAAATATAGGTACAACTATAGAGCTTGGAAAAAAACTAGAGCCAGAGCGATTCCCCAAAGAGTTTTATTTCGTAGCTGTTGAAGCTAATGATGTAGCCACTGTAAGTGAGCATATGACGCCCGAAGTAGAAGCAGCTCTGCCTGAAGCAGTCAAAACTGTTTTAAAACTTATCGGGGCCTGATTTTAGAAATCCAGGCCTTCTAAATTATTTATATATTTTTTAGATTCTTCCGATGCATGAACTGCCATACATAAATTATCTCTAGACATTACATCTGAGGCTGCATTACATACATCTTCTTCAGTGACGTTATCAATACTACAAAGAGTCTCTTCAGAAGTTATTGCTTCCCCAGTAGACATGAAAACTTCACCTAGTCGGATCATCCGTGTCTCAGACGATTCTAGTCGCCTAACATAGATCCCTTTGAGCAACCTCTTAGCCCTTTCTAATTCTCCATTATCCAATCCCTCATTCTTTAACCTTAAAATCTCTTTACTAATAAGATGGACTACTTTTTCCATATTATTCACAGTGGTGTTGAAAAATATACTCATAGCGCCACAATCAGTGTAGCTGCTAGATGATGCAAATACTTCATACACTAATCCTTCTTTTTCTCTAATCTCTTGGAATAGTCGCGATGATGTCCCGATACCTAATATAGACGCAAGTAGGCGCTGTGAAAATCTATCTGGATCAATTGAGGAACTTCCTGGAAATCCTATACCAACATAAGCTTGTGGACCTTCACGAGGATATAATTTAAATTCAGCATTATAATGAGGAGCTATTCTATTATGAGATGATTGAGTAAGAGAAAGATGATCGAAGGAATCACTCACCCAATTCGTTATCTGAGATGCATCGACATTTCCTACCGCAACTACAGCCATGTTTGGTGGGCGATAGTGTTGTCGGAAAAAGTTCCTAACATCGCCCTCTGTAATGGAAATTACTGTTTCAGATGAGCCAGCTTCTGAGCGCCCCATAGGATGGCCTCCCCATAGAGCATCGGCAAATAATACGTGGATATATCTATCTGGATCATTTTGCAACATGTTGATCTCCTGTAGTATCACATTCTTTTCAGTAATTAAGCAAGAATTATCCAATGAAGGATTGAGGATCATATCAGCCAATATGTCCTGCGCTACATCTACTGTCTCATCGAGGGTGCATATTTGATAGCTAGTGACTTCTTTTGTAGTGTATCCATTCATTTCCCCTCCTGCCGCCTCTATACACTCAGATATTTCTCTCGATGTACGCCTATAGGTTCCTTTGAATAACATGTGCTCCAACACATGAGCTATACCTGCCTGCTGCTCCTCTTCATCCCTAGATCCTGCTCCCAAATATACAGATAATGAGGCCGAATGGAAATCTGGAAGTCTCTCTATTATCACTGGTATACCCGCCGAAGTCAGAATAGTCGATACCATATTCTTCACTGCCCTGATGACAGTATATTAGAGAAATATTACTTTGCATTGGAAGTCCATTGAAACTAACGTGGGAAAATCCTTAATAGGGTACCCTCGCAAGCGACATTAGAGGGATACATATGGCTGATGATCTCGTAAAATTGCACGATTATCGTAACGAAAGCTATGATGGATCGATGATGATTGTGGGCTTTCCATCAGTAGGCCTAGTGAGTAGTATAGCTGCTAATTTTATAGTCCGCACTAGCAACCTGGAGAGGGTGGCAGGAATCACGGCCAATAGCTTTCCTCCATTCACCCTGGTACATGAGGGAGTGCCATCTCCGCAAGTTAGAATTTATGCTGGTGATCGTAATTGCAATGATGGAGAGCCATGCCAACAAATAGTAACTGTAGCAGCCGAATTTATGCCTCGCTCCGATCTTATATTGCCGCTAGTATCCTGCATACT
>JAAYTA010000074.1 GCA_012518185.1 Methanobacteriota archaeon | reverse complement strand
CGATTACCAAACAGCATGAATGAAGGATTTAGAATTTATGAAAATTACATTCTCTAGTATGTCGGCGTTTAATTATGATATATGTAGCAAATGGATGATCACTACTTCATTCATGCCAGATCCCTCTATTTTCTAGCAGCCATGCTTGTGAGCTTAATGGCTCCTCTCCCTCTTTTGGAATAATCTTCTCATATATACCATCAGAGAGTAGTCGCTTAGCTTTCACGCTATCTTTCAGATGTATGTCTAAAATATAATCTTTAGTTAATCTCCTCAATCGATCATCTAGTATTGGAAATAGTATCTCTACTCTATGATCGAGGTTCCGAGGCATCATGTCTGATGAGCCGAGTAATATCTCTTCTTCTCCGCCGTTTCTAAAATAATATATGCGAGCATGCTCCAAGAATCTACCTACTATGGACGTAACAACAATGTTATCGCTAATGCCTTCTACATTGGGTCGGAGACAGCAGAGGCCTCGAATATTTAGATCGATTTTAACTCCTGCAATGGATGCTCTGTAAAGCGATTTAATTACTTCTTTGTCTACCAGCGCATTAAGTTTGAAAGCGATATATCCATTACCACTTTCATGATGCTTTTCTATCTCTCTTTCGATTCTATAAGTTATTCCTTTACGTATTCCGTGAGGAGATACCAGTAGTTGCCGATATAATTCTTTATTACTATATCCTGTGAGAACGTTGAACAAGTCAGAGATATCTGCTGCGATATCTTCATTACATGTGATATATCCAATATCTCCGTATGTTCTAGCAGTCTGGCAATTGTAGTTTCCAGACGACATATGACATATGCGCATCAAGTTATTTTGCACTCGCTTCACAATAAGGCACATCTTAACATGTACCTTAATATCAACTACTCCATATATCACATGGATGCCGGCCTGTTCCATTTGTCTGGCCCACAGTATATTATTGACTTCATCGAACTTTGCTTTCAATTCCAATACTGCCGCGACTGCCTTACCATGTCGCCTAGCCTCCATCAATGCCTCCACGATAGTAGATTGTTCATCTATACGATATAATGTGATTTTTATGGCTAGCACATCAGGATCTATCGCAGCTTGTTTTATCATAGCAACTATTGGCTGAAATGAATCATATGGATGATATAATATTATGTCACGATAGCAGACAGCTTCTAAAATAGAAGATTCATTACTTAATTCTGGAGGGATGTAAGGAGAGAAGGGCGGGTCCAATAGATCGAGTCTACGTATACTATGCAATTGCCAAAATTCCATCAAGCCAAGTGGGCCAGAGGTGCGACATACCAATTCCATCGGCAATTTCAATCGTGAAGCGAGGAAGGAAATCATGTGCTCAGGCATGTGTGTAGATACTTCTAATCGCGTTGGCGCGCCGACACGCCTCGATTCCACACCTTCCTCCACTGCAGTTAGTAAATCTAATGATTCATTCAGCTCGATCTCTATTTCAGCATCTCTAGTGACCCTAAATGGATGAGCAGATATAATCTCCATATTTACAAATAATAAGTCTAAATTAGCTACTACCAACTCCTCCATCAAGACGAGATGGATATCTCCCTCATCGTTGGAAGTCTCTCTATGAATGTCAATAAATCTAGGAAATAATCCAGATGGTACTTTGATACGAGCAAGGTGTTCACGTCCGGAAAAATCCTTAATCGTAGCGACTATATTTATTGCGAGTCCTGATAGGAAAGGGAATGGATGACCAATGCCAATAGACATGGGAGTTAGTATAGGAAAAATATTATGTCTAAAATATTCTCTAAGTTTATGCCGCTCTTCATCTGATAACTCACTCATATGGTGAATATGTATGCCTTCTTTTGCGAGCTCCGGAAGCATACATTCATTCCATAGATTGGCATACTCATCATATAACTCATCAACCTCTTTATTTATCTGATTTAATAATATCTTAGGATTTATGCCATCAGGAGGTGGATCGAGCGCTCCCCTCTCTGCTTGACGATACAGTTCTGGTATTCTGGCCATGTAAAATTCATCTAAATTAGATCCACAAATAGCTAGGAATTTTACACGTTCCAGCAGAGGATGATCTCCCTCTGCCTCTTCTAACACTCTGCGATTAAATTTAAGCCATGATAATTCTCTATTAATATAGAGATAGGGATTATCAAGAAAGTCTCCTCTCCATTCTCTGGAGTCATGATTCATCTATTCAGTCCTCCAAACTTCTCGATTTCGCGTCTTTCCCATTATTATTTTACGCATCAGGATGTATTAGTGGATTCTGAAATTATATACAGATTCATTATCACCGGATCATTATGTAGAGAAAGCACTGGAGTAAGGTTTTAGTATCCGAAGAGTATTTGACGGAATATTCGGGCAGGGGTAGCCAAGCTTGGCCAACGGCGTAAGATTCAGGGTCTTATCCTTAGTGGTTCGGGGGTTCAAATCCCTTCCCCTGCACTCTTCTTTTACTAATCGATCTAGACCTCATTAATTAGTGTAGAATTTGATCAACGATCTATTAAGGTTGTTCTTTAAGCCACATCCCCGCATCGATGTTGCTATTGATTATTGCACTGAACGGCAATCTGTTTGCCCATCCACTCTTCTCAAAGATATCCATGAAGCCGACGCCTATAAGTCGAGGATTACCTAATTTATTATGTAGCTCTTCTATATCCTCTATTGGCACACCAAACTTAGGCATAGCCAGACCTCCCAATATAACTAGTACTTCTGCTTGAGATATCTCTGCTTTATCTCCTACAACGAATCCGACACTATCTCTCCATTGGATTAACCTAGCTTGGGATAAATCAGCTTTAGGAACATATATCAAATCATGTCCATCATTCTTCACTGCATATGATAGTAATTCAGCAAATGGTGTGCATACTCCCACTGATCCTGAAAATACTATGGTTGAACTATTAG
Source organism: Methanobacteriota archaeon (assembly GCA_012518185.1). Classification (GTDB taxonomy): domain Archaea; phylum Thermoplasmatota; class Thermoplasmata; order Methanomassiliicoccales; family Methanomassiliicoccaceae; genus DTU008. The sequence goes on along the minus strand of JAAYTA010000074.1, from coordinate 18,556 downwards.
ATATGTGTGGAATACACTCTTTGAAAAAACTGGTTAATCCGGAAATGCCCTGCCTTTTCTCAATGTTGCTCATACAAGTGCCTCTCATCAGTGAAAGCACATTGGAGAACATTATCTTTACGTTTCAATCTAATCTATCTTAGCTAGTACTGAATTTAGCACTTAGCTTAGCATTGAGTATTTATGCGAGTGGTTACAAAATGTGAAAATGGTCTGCATGAATATAATGTGTCCAATATGCAATGAAGTTGTAAGGGGAGAGGGAGAAAACGATTTGAGTCTGAATTTACAAAATCACTTCATGACTCGCCATGGCTATACAGAATTATGCGATTTGAAAGGAGGAGATGAGGAAACTGCCTGCCAACGGTCGGGAAGCGGTGATCTCGCTGATCTACAATACGATGAGAGGATACTTAGGGAATCTCACGGATCAGAAGAATCTATACATCCGGGAGAGGACGTTATGCAATCAGTACGTTGCCCTTTATGTGGAAAAACTGTGTTTGGGCATGTTTGCGACGACCTATCCTATAATCTGGCCAAGCATATGAATTTTAACCATAGGGTAAAAACCAGTATAATTAGGAAGAGATAGTCATATTCATGATAGTATCTAGCGGAACCTACTCTTTTAATTTGATCGAGTAATAGTAAACTCTCTGGAATGAAGTGTGTGAGTTCTATTCAGGTGACTATTGCAGTGTATTCTCCCAATGTCTCTCGATCTACGTCGACTCTTGACAGCATGATCAATCCGACCAATAATAGTATAGATGATAGTGCGAACAGGACATGATATCCTAAGAATTGGCCGACAAATCCTCCTATCATGGCGCCAGATATAATGGCCATTCCCTGCACTGATGTATATATGCCTGCTGATTCTGCTCGGAATCCTGGAAATGAGATTTTGGCGACCAAGTGATTGCCAGCTACCGATATAATTGCCCAGAAAAATCCTAACAATCCATGAAGTATACAAAAAACCAATATAATCTCCCATCGCTCAAGAGATATTAGGGTGATGATGGAGGCCACAGGAAATAATATAGATCTGCCTAAGACTGAAATAGAATATACTTTCTTACTTCCGATCCTTGTAGCCCATTTACCTGCTGAAGAGTAAGTTAATGCAGATGCAAGGCTAGCTGCCACATAGATCAAGAAGACTTCCCAACTATACAATCCGATATATTGTTTTAGAAATACTGGAAATGCTACGAAGAATGTATGAAATCCAGCGAATATTACAAATGCACATACATAATATTGTCTTAAATTAGATGGAAAGTTCTCTTTTCGAGCACTTCTAGAAGTTAGATGAAAAATGTATATTAATCTCTGGGGAAGATACCTAGCTTTCTCAACAATCATCAACGGCACATTTACTAAAGGTCCATCTAGAATCCTGCGATCAAGTTTGAAATGCGGCTCCGGAACCCACCTGTATGCTAATAATATGGATAATGTAGACAATGCTGATCCAAGTAAGAATAAGGCTCTCATAGCGAACTCTGCTACGCCTGATTCGAATGAAGATAACCATATCACTCCGAGTACTAATCCAGCAACCCATCCTATTCCTCCCACTCTTGAGAAATCTCCCAGTCGCTGTGCCCACTCTGACTGTTTGAAAGATTCTAATACGAGCACAGTTCCTACCGGGGCTGCTGCACTAGATAATGCTCCCATCACCAGGTTAGCGAACAGGTAACTATTCATAGAGGTAGCCAGGCCCATCATCAAAAGGGCAAGAGCCATACCTCCAAAACCAATGAGCACAAATATGCGTCTCTTTTTTACACTATCTGATAAATTTCCCCATAAGATATTCGAGGGTACCGATGCCAATGATGAAAAAGCAGATACTAATCCGACATGTGTGAGGGGACCTCCTAGCACTTCGGTCACGAAGAGAGGAATAAGGGGGGACGTTGCGCCTCCAGCCATATTATTGGGGAGAAATGAATAATACCATTGCTCCTCCTCGCTACATCTCCTCCCCATCCCCTTATACCTGAGCCAGTATCGTTATGTTGATTTTTAAGACTTCCTTACAGCATTATCATAATTAGATCATAATTGCAAGAAGTATAGCAGCTAGTATGAATAGAGATGTTAGTACGAATCTGATTTCTCGATCCACAGCAAATATCACACCAGCAGCAATCACACGGGAGAGAGGAGTCATGATTAATAGAAGAATTCCTAAACTGATTACTGCTATTGGAGATCCATCCATAAGCTCCTGCGGAAGGTTTTTCAGAGAAATATCATCTATAGGTGTTGGATATAAGGCGTATAGCATCAATCCTATTGCGATTACCAATATGCTCAGATACATGCCAATGTGGAGAACTATGCTGATATAGCGATCCAAACGCCTCTGTGATTTCATGAGATTCCACCTAGTCCTAATGCTTCCAATATCATGAATATCGCCATAATGATCAATACAATCGCAAAATATCTCCTAAGCGCTCTTCCAGCAGTTCTCTTTACTATTTTAGGTCCCAAACTTGCTCCAGCAAACACTCCTAGAGCTACAGTTGCTGCCAATATCGGAGGAATTAATCCATTGACGTATAATACCAATGCTCCGGCCACTGCCGTAACTCCAATCATGAAGTTGCTGGTGGATGTAGACACTTTCATAGGAATCCCCATCCACACATTCATAGCTGGAACTTTGACTATGCCGCCGCCAACTCCCAACATTCCCGACATATTGCCTGCGCCGAAGCTTGCAATTAATCCGCGAGGAAGATTATGAACCTCATATTCTACCCACTCTCCAGTTTGCGGATCCAAGTATGATGAATCTAGTCGGCGACATAAATCTCCTCGTTTAGAGTGTATGGTCACTTCTGGACGCTTCATCATATAATATGAGCTATAGATTAAAACAGCAGAAAACGCGATAGCTAGTATAGTTTGATCGAGATATACGGCTAGAAGAGCTCCAACTATGGATCCCACTGTTGTAGCAGGTTCCATCAGCATCCCTAATCTTATATTCACTAATCCCTCACTAACATATCGTCCAGCTGCGCCTGTAGATGATGCAATAACTCCTATCAGGCTCGCTCCGATAGCATCTTTCATATCGAAACCTAGGATTAGAGTTAATAATGGGATAATTATAATTCCACCACCTAGGCCGAATATTGAGCCAATTATGCCTGCGAATGCCGATATCAACAATACCCCGGCTATCAGAAGGAGATCCACAGTTCGCACGATAGATGAGCTCGTAGATATTTCCTCCGGCAAGGCTTTTTTACAACAGGAGCAATGGACGTAGCGTGAACGTTATCCTAGCACGATATGCAGAAGTAGGTCTCAAGTCTCCGGGAGTGCGCAGACACTTCGAATCCATATTAATTAATAATATAGAGCTGGCCCTTGCTCGACAGAAGATTGAAGCGCTGGTAAGTTGCGAAGCAGGACGCATCTATGTCCGTACCGATCGAATAGATGATGCAGTAACAGCGCTCTCATATGTCTTTGGCATAGCCTCGATCAGTCCAGCCATTGAATGCACATCCTCTATGGAAGATATGCAACATGTAGCGGCAGAAATGTCGAAATACGTATTAACAGAAGGCTCTTCATTCGCTGTTAGAGCTCGCAGAGAAGGCACTCATCCCTACACTAGTATGGATATTGGGAGAGAAGTAGGTTCAGCAGTGTTCCTTGCAAATGAAGATCAAGAGATCAGGGTGGATCTCACCAATCCTGACTTTATCATATATGTAGAAGTACGAGGTAAGAAAGCCTTCATCTTCAGCCACTATGTATCTGGGCCGGGCGGTCTACCACTTGGTAGTCAAGGGAAAGTAGTGGCATCAATAAACAAGGAGCGCGACTCATTAGCAGCCTGGATGATGATGAAGCGCGGCTGCAGAGTGTTAGTATGTGGGGAAGAACGTCCCAATATACTCGAAGCCTGGGATCCCAATTTAAAGCGATTGGATAATACGTCTATTCATGAGGCAGTATCTGAGTCTAAGGCATTAGGCGTAGTGTTCGGCTACAGTATGGATGATATTAATTTCACTCATTCTTATGAATTTAACGTTCCCTCATATTATCCACTAATAGGCATGACCAATCAAGAGGTAATTGAACGACTAAAGTCTATAAAACAATGAAAATAATCTCCCATCAATGAGCTGCGTGAAATAGATACGACTATCTTTCGATTAGTTTGAAAATAGTAGAAAAATAAAAAATTAAAGGGTAGGGGAATTTACTTTCCCCGGTGCTTATGTGCATTGATGGAAGGGCGTACTTTTTCGGCACCTTTTCCCTTATGGTTTAATCCGCGACCTGATTTACCTGCAGAAGTAAGTCCGCGGAAAGCACGACTTTTATGCTGCTTCTTACAAATCCAGTTAATATTTTTATCTGCCTTTATTACAGGGTGGTGTGGATCCACTAGTATGATCTCAAACCATTCATAGAGTCCATCTTTTCCTACCCAGTAAGAGTTTAAGACTTCGAGATTCGGATATCGCTTAGCACATCTTTCTTCAGCAATCCTCTGTAGGCTTTTTCCAGTAGTGATCTTAGTGATACCTCGGCGTTTGGCACGGCGTCCTTTACGTATCTGCCTTTTGCGTAATGAGCCCTTGCGCACTCTGCCGCGAACTACAACGAAGCCCTGTTTGGCTTTGTAACCGAGCTTTCTTGCCCTGTCTAGACGAGTAGGATGTTCGACCCTAATATAATTCTCATCTTTACGCCACTGGATGAGGCGCTCCCATTGTGCTTGCTTTACATAGCTCTCAGAGGGAGTGTTCCATGCCTCTGCGATATAGTGGTACATATCCTTCCCACTAGCTGGCTTCTTAATTCCTTCTTCGGGAAGGCTTTCAATATCATTTGACATATGTGTTCACCTTGCCTTACGGCGTTTATGGATTCACCCATTAGATGGGCACATCTCCAACGAGAAATGTTCTCGTGACTAGAGGTTGACGAGAACCTCACGCCATATATAATATTTTATGAAGCCTCTAATTCTAAAGTCACTTCGCAAATATTGATCCTATCTCTGATAACTCATCCTCTAGTTGCTCAATATCTCCCTCTTTGTAGCATCTGATCATTCCATCCCTATCGCCTGCAAGATAGAATCCCATGTTTTTCAGACCCATTAGGGCAGACATCCTGTCACTAAGGAAATCTAAATTGTATTCCTCTCCTTCTTCCATCATTAGGGGAACACAGATCTCCAAGGCATATTTCATATGTTCTTCATCGCGACTGATGCCAAGCACAGCTATCATTCCTGCTAGCAGTAGTTGCAGATCCATATCGCTAGCTTTCTGCTGAATAATCTCGCTTAATACTTGTGCATTTAGTATGCGGCGCTCTTCATTCAGCGACAGTAGGCCATTAGACCATTCTCCGATTAACTGTATTTTTCCTGTCAAATCCGACACCGCCCTTAGCACGTCCCGATAGGAAGTTAAAGCTAACTATCTGGCTTTTATTGTTGATAAGACGACTGCGCTCACATAAAGTCTCGAAGATCGAGATTCTTTTTAGCACTCTTCTTAGGTTTTTCACCTGACTTTGATGGTGTAGGAGAGTAAAATGTGGTGTCGAATAACGTGGCTTGCTGAGAGCCAGTCATAAGATCTCTCTCTCCCCATCCAAATACTTCAGTGGCTCGCGCAGCTGTTTGTGCTATGCGGCTAGCATAATATTGCCAATCGGGCTTATGCTCAAATGGCCTACCAGAAATATATGGCTCTACTTCCTGAGGTGTTTTTTTAGAATCGGTAACAATCCATGAAACCTTCATTCCAGGAATGAAATCATATCCTAATGCCATTAATTTCTTAGCTGTTTGTACATTTGCTTGTGAATCTGGATCCTTATATGCACTAAATGGTTTACAAGTACGAGATATGACAAGCTCCTCAACTGGCACATCGCCTGACAATACTCTAGAGACTGTCTCACGAGCAACTCTCACTCCTTCCTCGGGAGTTCCATCTAAAATTTTCTCAAACACGTCGCTCAGGACTCGACTCTGCAATTCGAAAGAATCGGTTCGTCTGATCTCATATCCACGAACTATGGTCTCTTCTACCGGCCACACTGAGCGACCTACGTATCTCTTCTTTTTCCCGTGAGAAAATAATGATTCGAAGACCTTCTCGAACTCCATTGCAGAAATTTCCTTCGAAAATCTTTCTGAAACTTCCGTCCCGAATTCTACAGTGGCATTCAATTCATCATTAGGAGATTGTACGAATAATGAATCAGTATTGTGTAGTAATATCTGGCCACAACTGTCTACGAAAGCATGAGTCTTCTCTATTGAGAGATCATACACATATCCATAGTACTCCTCTTCCTCTACTTTATTATCTACTAGTAAATTGTTACTACTACCTGCTCTATATAGGTGATAAACGTCATTATTATCTCGTACTATCTCATATCTTTCAGCTAACTGACTGAGTAATAAACTGATCCCACAAGTCAGCTGAAGGGATTTCGTTTCATATCTGAAGGGAATTTCATCAACACTGTTCAATTGAGATTGACTTTCGGAGAGTTCATAGGATCCCCTTACTCTCATAATTCCTTCAAGGACAATTTTCTTGTATTTTTCATCAATGTGGAATATAAATTCGGGAAGTTTCTTCTCTTCATCCCCTGCCCCACAAAATCTCTCGAATAATGCAACTATTATCTGATCTATTATTCGTAATTCACGCACATAATCATTATGTAAAATTGCCGATCCATATTGCTCCGCAGGTATCATCATCCCTACGCTCGGCATTAATTCTGCTACACTTAGTGATTGATTTACGAATAATCTCTCACAACACTTATAAAATTCTTCAAGCTGTTCTTTGTCTGGAGTAGATATTATAACCTTATTTCTAGAATCGTTGCTGGATAATGTATTTCCACTGGAAATATAGATTGAAAGAACTTTACACAGAGCCTCAAGTTCAATAGATCCATTTTTAATGAATCTTTTTAATTTTGTGGAAAAGCCTCCTTTTCTGTCAGCAAACCATACATATTTATCATCCCTTTTGAGAGTAGTTTCTTCAGCACAAGCTATAAAATTGCCATTAGGCTTACTGAGCAACTCATACATATCCAATGTTTCAATCATCTCAACTGGAGGTATCTCATCAACTCTTATCATGGAATTTTCCAGCATATCGACTGGTTTCGCCTCTTTTAATAGGTCATTTTTCCAAATCAAAAATGAGTGATCTTCTGTAGTTCTACTCTCCCCTAATCTCTGATTGACTCTATAGATCTTCTTATTAGATCTATGTCGTATTATTTCGGTTACAGCGGACCAGGTACTTCTTCCTGAAGGCAGCATGGAAAGTGCCTGATAGCCCTGCAGATTTATTACGTCTTTATCTCCTCTTTTCTTAGCACTTTTTATATGTTTTTCAAATAAATCTTCTATATTTCTTACTCGAATAATCCCTTCTGGGTCAAGCAAGGTCACAAATCTATCTGCAGTTACGCTATCTCCATAGATTACTTCATGATCGTTTTCTTCCAGTCTTTTAATAAGCGTTTTAACGGTCTCTCTAGCAAATGATGTTATTGCGGATCCTATGCTATGATCTGTAAAACGGTAGAATGATGAAGCGAATACACCATAGAATGCATTCATAAGAATCTTCACAGCATCTTGCAAACCATCATAATACTGTCGTTCATCAGGATCTGTAGCAGCCCTCATCCTCTTTTTAATTTCATCTCTCTGCCCCATCAATTCGCTTAATATATGAGGCAATAATCCTGCCCTCTTATTCTTACTCAAGAATCGAGCGCCATTTGGAGCTATGATCTCTCCCTCATCACTTAATGTGGTGAAGCAAATATTCTTGCTGATGATTAATGAGGGATACATGGATTTAAAATCTAGAACAATGACCCAATGATATAGCCCTGGCTCTATCGTATGAACATATCCTCCTTCAATAGGGGCATCTTCACCAGATGAGTACGAGGTCATTGGCACACCTACTGGCCCATATGGAGCTGGAACGCGATCAGCTTCTCGTATGAGGATCGAGTCGATGAGGGTGGAGTTTCCGGAACTCAGCACGTCTTCCATGGGCAGTTTTGATACAGCTGACAGATCCATAGTTCTGCGGAGCGTATCTATATGCTCCAAGATCTCCAGAGCTAGTCTCGCATCTTTTAAACAATACTCCATCACCCGATCGGGGTTGCGCTCCCATTCCTCATCCATCTGTGAGGGATCGACGTCTATTTTCTCCTCACCTAATACTAATTTAGCCACATGGTTCAGAGTCTCTTGCTTAGGTCTAAGAGCTATTTTAGCAGCCCACCAAGCATCCACTACTAATCTCCCATCAATCTTCCAGTTTCGCCGCCCCGATCGGCGTGGCTCACTGAAATCTCTTCCCCACCGACATGCGTCTGCTCCGCATGCCTTTGCCCTGTCCATGACTGTAGGTATATCATAATTATCAATGTTATATCCAGTAATAACATCTGGATCTTCACATTGTATTATTTTAGTAAATTTCTCAATAATTTCCTTTTCTGTTCCTTGAATCGGCTCTCCTTCACGCAGGTTTCCATCTTCTCTTATTACGTAGCAAATGACGAATATGTTCCCATTGCGAACACTATTTTCTATGTCAAAAGACATAATTTTGAGAGTAGGATTGAATGGATCTAGAGTTGAGATATCAGGTCTGCCATCCTTATTCGCGACATCGATTACTAGATCAGTTGTATAATTCCCACTAACTTCTTCTCCAACTATTTGTATGCAAGAGCCTAAATCATAATCATAAATAAACCTATGATGGAATGGTATATCAGCCGCCAAAACTTCAAATTGGCGTCTGAGTCTGGATCGAAAATCAGGTACTAGCCAGGGAAAACGGACCACTATTTTAGCAGCATCTCGTAACTGGTTCCGATGGAATAGACTGATGTGCTCTATTCTTCTGACATTAGGATCATCTTTAAGGCTGCTTAAGATAGTATCATCTGGTTCAAGGAGGTGGAAGTAAGGTTCAAACCCTATATAGCGAGCTACGATAGATCGCCCATCATCTAGCTGGCCATACATCTCTATAGATAATTTATCGTCCTCTACTCGACGATATGTAACGGTCAGTAGCCTAACATTCCATCGCCCCATAACTTCATCTCCTTGATACTATGGTTATGATGTCGTTGTCTTGCAATATGTAATCATTTCCGACAGTACGTTGTGTTCTGACATTGATAGCTCTTATGAAGTTTTCTCCTAAGTCTGTATGAACTTTATAGGCTAGATCTCTAGCAGTTGTCCCTCTAGGCACCATGAATGCATCTGGAAGCACTCTTCCTTCATGATCGGTCAAATGAGTCTCATCCTCTACAGGGTAGACTATTATTCTATCCAACAATTGATAGGTAGCCGTCTCTAAGCATTTTTGCACGCCTGTACCTTCAAAACGTTCAATATTCTCCTTGAGAATATCAAGAGCTTTGGATTGAGCAGTATTCAGTCTGGACGGATCGATAATATCGAATGATGCATCGCCAGGATGATAATCTATAAGTCCTGACTTGGCAGCACGTTTTAATGCTAACTCCGTCTCTGCACAAGTAGGCACAGCCATAGGTCCGATAGCTTTCACTAATCTATCAAGGGCATTATCATCAGCCTGATCTGCCTTATTTAGAGCTACCATAATAGGCTTAGCATACTTCCTAATTGTATCGCACAGATGATACATAGTGTCCTGATCCCACGTTTGTGGATTTTCTGGGGGCTGTATTTCTCTCAAGGCAGTGTTCACATGACTTAAGGTTACACCTAATCCAGTAAGGCGCTCATGGATTAGAGAATCTACGCTCCTACCTTCCATATGAGATTGACGGGCACTCCTCTCCCAACCTCTGTTGAGTATGCCTTTCATCCACATGGATATTTCTTTTTCAAGGAATTTGACATCCTCTAACGGGTCATGAGATCCGGGAGTCACAACATTTCCTTCTATATCAGTTGCCCCTGAGGCATCTACCACATGTATGAGGGCATCAGCCTGCATAAGATCATCTAAGAATTGATTGCCTAGGCCGCGACCTTCACACGCATCTGGAACTAATCCAGCTACATCTAGTAATTCTACGGGGATCAATCTAGTACCGTCATCACACCCAGCATTGCGAGGCATACATTGGGTTTCAAACTCCACATGTGGACATTCTCCTCTAACATAACCCACACCTTTATTGGATTTTATGGTTGTGAATGGATAGGAAGCGATCTCCACTGTTGCCAACGTAGCTGAGCAAAAGAAGGTAGACTTACCGACATTAGGTTTACCTACAATACCTATCTGCATAGACTGCCTCATTTTATTTGATTTTACTTATATGATTCATTACATTCGATTCTACATACGCATATGTAATTGGGATCAAGATAGGCGAAACTATCAAGCTTGACAAATATCCACAGCTAATCTATATGAATATCTGGCCAAGTAATGACTGCCTGGCTATATCTAGCTGGTCCTTAGTTCAATTACTTTATCAGACAGCTCTCCTATCTGTTCTGGTACTAGCGTTTCCACTCGATCATCGACATATGGTAACTGCATCCTCTGCTCTGCTGTAATTAATGATCGCATTTTCAATATCGTACCGATCTTCTTGCGGCGATTCTGGAATAATAGTTCTACTAAATGGAAGAAAAATTTCTCATCCTTTACATGGAATGGAGGAGCTCTCGGTACAAGCTCAACTACTGCAGAATCCACTCTAGGTGCTGGCCAGAAGCAGGAACTAGATACATTCTCTAATATACGGCACTCTGCTCGATAATATACATTAACGGTAAGCCTAGAATAATTTTTACCGCCGGGAAGGGCCACCATGCGATCTGCGAATTCTTTCTGCAGCATTACTACGCCTCTTTCAAAAGAGTTCTCTAATAATTTGAATATGATAGGTGAGGATATAGAATAAGGTAAATTGGAAACGAATTTATTGAATATAGGAAACTCGACATCAAGCGCATCATCTTTGATCAATTCTACGTTCGGTGGAAGGTTATTGAGGAGATAGGAAGCTAATTTAGCATCTGTCTCTATTGCAATCACTTTGTTGGCACTAGCTGCTAGGCGCTTAGTGAGCACGCCTAGACCAGGCCCAACCTCTAATACAATATCTTCGGAAGAGAGTCTAGCGTACTCTATTTGTCGATCTGCCAACTTCTCATCGATGAGGAAATTCTGGCCTCTACTCCTAGCTGGTGAGGCACCAATTTCGGCCAATATGGTTTTAATCTCTGAGGGCTTCATCGGGAAACGAATAATCTATATTTTTGAGAAGGATCTGATAATTCATCCTCAATTCGCTTGGCGATTAATTTCTGAGGCTGCTTCACCGTAGTTACGCGTTCCGCTATATCAGAATAATCTGTAAACTTACCCTTCTTTCTTTCTTCGATGATGGCCCACATTGTCTTTTTTCCTAGCCCAGGTATGAGCTCTAGCATATGGAATCGGGTAGTAATTGCTTGAGCCTCATTGAAGAATTTTACGAATCGTTCCTCTTGGGCGTTAACAATATCCAATAATATGAAGGGAAGTTCGGCTTGTGCGGCTGCAGTAAGTTCGTCGTAACCCATGCGCCTCTTAACATGAATGATCTTATCGCGTAGCTTGGGCTCCTTACCAATATAAACTCGATCTCCTATAGTTATGATCGCGTCATCCTTAGGGACTAGCTCAAATAACTTGAATCCTGAATCTCCCACTGCGAGTACTAATGGTTCCTTTTTGAAACTCTTATCAGTAGGCAGGCCCTGCGGTAAGTAGTCTAATACTAGCGCGTAATCCTCCATATGATCAATCCAGCTATATCTACAGATAGTCTTGCACGGTAGATAAAATCTGTTCAATATCTTCCTTTTCTAACACTATTCTCTCCTTGGAAAATAGTACACGTACATCATCAGGATGTGATGGTAATATGTCAGTAATTTTAGCACAGAGAGCTTCACTAATGAATTCCAATTCAGATAATGCGTCCTGCAGCTTCTTTGCATCTTCAGCAGATAGTTTTGCCAACTTCTGAGAATGCTCAAGAGTCAGTTTCTGATCTGGAGATAACTCTCGATCTTCGGCTGCTTCTGTTAGTAGCTTTTTAACCTCAGCTAAGGTAACGTAATATTCCTCTGACATATGGTAACCTCAGAGTGCCTTCTTCAGGTGTTCAGGCCTAGTAATGACAGTCTTGAGCTTATTACCATCTCGTAATTCTACGACGAAGGCACGGCCCTGCTGACCTTTGACCACTCCAGTCTTTCCTTGGAAGCGAGAATGAGGTAATCCATAATGTACAGATGGGTTAATAACCACGCTTACTTTCTCTCCTTTTTCAAATGTACGAAATTCGTGAGTTATAGGAGTCATACCTCTTAGGCGTGGGCTTTTCCTGAAGATCTGGCGAGTTTTGCTCCGGGTGCCTTTGGATGCCTTTACCATTTTTCATCCCTCGTTATTATCATCAATGATTTGTATCACATCTAGCGCGGTAACCTGACATGGGACGCCGATCGCATTAGCCACGGATGGCCTAGTTCTTCCTCCATCACCGCTGATGAACTCCTTGACATAGGTCCCGGATTCTGTTCTCATCCTCAGGATGAATTTATCCTCATCCAGTGATTCTATAGCTAGTTCGCGAATAGTTCGCTCCCTAGCTAAATCGGCCCGCCTATGTACGACCCTCGTTGGCGTCTGCTGAGTAATGCGCGCTTGATTTAGCGATTCAATTACCTCATCTATCCGTTCCTTATTAACTTTGCCTTGGACAGATACCTCTACACGATATACTTTATCGGGTGCCAATGCTTTAATTTGTCGCACCTCTTCCCGAGCGCTCCATCGAAGTCCTGAAAAATCTGCTAATCCTTCCCCATTCTTATTAACTATATTCTCTATCGCTTTGAAATCTATACGCCTCTTCCTTGGTTCGGCTATTTCTAGTACAAATGGTCGACCTGTACCGAGCATGCGCGCATCAACATCCTCTCGACCCATCCCATGAAAGAAGTGATCTTTTCCACCCATTTCTTCAACTAGCGGATCACCAATGATTTCCTGAACGCTAGTTTCATACATCTTCCCAGTATCCTTACATCTTTTACATCCTTTTCCCCTACATGCGCGACATGGCCATCTTGTTTGAGGAATCTCTCTAGAGAATTTTCGGTAGCGTCCGTAGATAAAGATGGGAGTTATATTGAGCTCCACATGTCCAAAACGAGTATCTATGAGTGCTACTACATTTGGGGAAGTAAAATCAACTTCTTTACGAACGCTGGCTTCCACTAACTTGCCTATTTCTCGGTTCAATTCAGATTTGATAGGTTCCGCGGTCTCCCCTCCAACCTCGGACCATAACTGTTCTTCACGATCTTGTAGGATTGGATCGATTCTGGTTCCTATTAGGAACGTATCATATTCTATCTCGGATAGCTCATTGATAGCTGCTTCGGCAAATCGAGCCAACTGTTCGAATAAATCGTCGCATAGCCAGCACGATTCATGAGGAGGTAATTCTTCGCCTCTAGCTCCGAGATCTAGTGCCAATGCCATGCGCATATTTTGTCCTCTTTCCTCATTTGTAATACCAGTATCTACTTGAGCGAAGAGGCGGCCCAAGCAATGATCGCACAAATCATGCTGCAACGCTTGATGAGCCTTATTTACATTATTATTCATGAATGATCACCTAATGAGTAGCATTTTCACCATTACTTACTCTAGCCCTCAAAGATGCATATATTTAATACATTTCCTCCGCATGCCATCCGATCTATTCATGAAAAGCCCATCTCAGCGATGCGAAGTGTAGCTCTAGATCTTTCAAGATATCGATATACATTGGAGTGTTTTGAACCTCGAAGCAACATTTCTACTGCTTTTTTAGCTATAGGTAGTTGAACAGAATTACCTATAAGTGCGACTGTAGATCCATAAATAGACATATTTGCTCCAGTCAAATCTTCAATAATTTTTCGAGTTTTTCCATTTGTGCCGATTAGTCGAGAGCGCACGCGGCTTAAATTATCTGACTTCTTACCTATATAGTCACTAATCTCTAGCACTTCTAAATACTCATCTTCATCCAACAGTCGCATGGCTCGGTGAGGTGCAAAACCTCGTCCGATAGCTCTGACTAGATCAACGACTTTCAACGCGGCAAGAGGATCTTCAGCATTATCTCCAATAGATACTTCCCCCTCACTATCAATATCTAATCCGACCCCTGTACGCCGCTCTATAATTTCCTTTGTTTTCCCCTTCTCGCCTATAAGCGCACCGACGCGATCTTTTGGAATGCGTACTAATCTCATTCTTCCATCTCCGTTATATTTTTGAATATATCATCGCGATTCTTTACTTCAACGCCGCGAGAACGGAAGAATCTATTGATATTGTCTATATCTCTATACAGAAAATCCTTGGTGTTCAGATGTTCTATCAATACTGCCTGGCCAACGTCAATTATAACGGCGTTTTGTTGTGAATAGAGTATATTGTATTCGCTGAGATCGGCATGCACTAATCCTGCCTCCTTATACATTAACTTCATTTGTCTCAAGAGATCTTCATAAATCCTATCAGGATCTTCTAGTACTACGTCCTTTATGAGCGGGGCTGCCGAATCTTCTGTACCTATGTACTCCATAACTACCATATTGCGATGAAATCGCAACGGCTTTGGAACATTTATGCCTGCATCATACATGCGTTGTAAGTTACGAAATTCTTTACTTGCCCAGGCCATAATTATTTTCCTTCTTGAACCACTAAGACCTCTAAATCGTTTATCTCCTTCTATGTATCTAGAGATTCGATTAAACGTAGCATTGGATACGCGATAAATTTTCAATGCTATCATTTTACCTTGAGGATCTCGGGCAGCGAATACATTTCCCTCCTTACCAGTAGATATAGGATGCTCTAATGTATCGATAATTCCATCCTTCATGAGCTTATATATGCTCAAGATGGTGCCCTTATCGAACACCTCTGACATGGTCTGGCGTTCGTCCCCAGTTCGAGAGGTCTGGCGGAGTGCCATAAGCTTATGTTCCAGCTTATCATAAGCCTCATCTCGAGGCAAGAGAGATCACCTCAGAAAATGTCTAAATTCTTAGGAATAGCTCTTCTACGATGCAGATAATTCGCCTGGGTCTTAGTATATCTATACATGATGTCTGCCTTAGATGGTTCAAATTCCCATGGCTTTACAATGAGTAGATCTCCTTCCCGTATCCACATGCGCTTACGAATTCTTCCTGGGATGCGTCCCATCCTAGATACTCCGTCTTCGCACATTACTTTTATTCGAGATGCTCCTAAGAGCTGATCAGCTACGCCGAACATCTCGCCCTCTTTATGATTGGGAAATGGGCAACGTGTGATCTCTTCACTTTGTTCACCTGGTCCATATTGAGTCAATGATAGCCTCCGTAAATTACTCTAGTGAATTAACTCACTAGGTAAGGATGGATTTGACATAAACTCACTACATATATGAATGTAAGCGAACCCAATATTTTAAGCACAATAATTTGCTCAAGGATGCCTTAGGTCCTACTTACTTTCTAATTCGATAATCTTATCCCCATTATTAGGGCCTGATTTTCTAACCACTTCTTCAGAAGGTATCCATGTTCCATTTAACTGATCGCGATAAGCAAATGATGGCCAATTTTGAGGAATTTGCTGTTCAGGCATGTATTCCATATTATATGGCTGATAATCTATCTGCTCTTCTAATATTTTATTTACGTAATCCTTTGTCTCTTCGAATACAATTGGTACATCTATCTTATCGCCACCAAGAATCTTTTCAGGATCCTTTTTCTCAAATCTATCTAATAATGCTATGGCCTCGTGCATATGGCCGATCTCGTTCCTCATCATCTCCTCCCAAAACTGCCTGATCCTAGGATCATTTTCAGTATTAGCATATGACCAGTAATTATATGCCTCGTTGACTTCCATTAGAAAATTGATCTCTAAAGGAGTCATATTTCCATCTCCAAGGGCTTCGTATTGAGATACATGCTGTTGCTCAACGTCGGCAATTTCTGTATATAATCCTCGAGCTAGTTCATCCGGATACATGAAACCATGCGCTTTATAATACAGCATAGTTTGTTGCTCAGCTGCTACGATAGTGAAATAATTCATCTTGGTCTTAGGGGATGCCGTATTCTTGTCCCATGACTTCCTCATTTCATCTGAAGGGTGTCTGTGATGGATTTTGGTGGGGCGTCCCTCCTTGATCTCAATAGTATCTTTTAGAAATTCACTCGCATCTCCATTTTCCAGTTGATTATATAATAAACTATATCGATACAAATGATCAAAATCCTCCAGTAACGCGAAATTTAATGTTGCTTTCTGATAAAGGTCTTCTTCATTTTGAGCCAAATTAGCAGTAAGATCGACAGCTACCTGTTCGTATCCCAAAGCAGTCTCCAATATTGTCTGTTGAGCAGGGTTGAGCCAATTAACAGCCTGTTGTTGCATAGATTCTACCCTACGCGTACTAGCTAATGATTCTCTAACTTCAATATTGGGAGTAGTTCTTGCGATCATATGTTTTGTAAAGGTGGCATTATTTTCGATACCATTCATTAATATGACTCTGGTTCGTGTGTGTGGATCAACATCGATCTTATCATACGGATCGATAGTCAATTCCCTCCAGTCCATAACCTGATCTTCTATGGGAGTACCCCTTTCATCAAATGGTCTGAATGTAGGCATGATAATTCCTCAACATCATGCGTGTCAATAGATCTTACTTAATTACTGCCTTTGATAAGTACGACTATTCGCTCACTTATTGATATTATATCGTGTATCGACGCTCCAGATTTATCAAGCATCTTAATTAACACTACTAAATATTGGATTCTAGGAAATGATTATTACTATCTAGTGCCCAGAAGATCATCATGTCTTTCGTGGAGCCGAGTGTGGAATTCATAGAGCAATTCATAATTGCCATAGACTATCCTGGCTTGGCCTTACTCATGGCTTTAGATGCTACCATTCTTCCACTGCCAAGTGCAGCAATAATGGGATTCGCTGGATACGCCTGCTATCTAGGCCATATGAATATAATATTAGTTACGTTAGTAGGAGCCGTCGGAAGTGTAATAGGTTCCATGTCCATGTATGCATTGGCACGCTTGGGAGGTCGTCCGTTCCTAGATCGGCATGGCAAGTATCTAGGCCTGGAGGGTGATAATTTATCTAGAGCCGAAAAATGGTTCAATCGTTATGGCGATCGAGCAGTACTCATTAGTCAATTATTCCCCATAGTTCGAGATCTGATACCATTTCCAGCAGGAGTAGCCAAGATGGATGCTCGTCGATACGCACTTTTTTCGCTCCTAGGATCTTTACCCTTCTGCGGATTACTTGCAGCAGCTGGAATGTTAGCAGGACCGGCCTGGCAAGATGCAGTGGAAATATTAGATAGATACGATATAATTCTTGTCGCACTCTTTGCCATTGCTGTCGTTGTATATTATGTGCTAAAAAAGCGAAAACGATCTAAAAATGACACGAGTGATGCCGCGGATTAATAAAATCTGAGTATTTAAACCAAAGTTCTATTTGAAAACTCCTATCCAGTGTCCATTATATGCTCCATTATATTTGAGTAAATCCATGTGTCTAGATGCGCGATAGTTTATCCTTTAGGTCTGCGATCGAAGAATATATTCTTACCTGTTGCAGATAATGGAATGCCATGACTGAGCACTGCTTTTCCGATACCTAATCGCTTGGCTGCAACACCTATACGATACATGATGCGATTATCAACGTTCATATCTGAAGCAATCTTAGCTGCTGATCCTAATGCAATGCCTAGATCAAGACATCGGATAGCGCAGTTAGGGCCATCAAAATCACCTGCTATAGAGCGTTGATTAAACTCATTACAACTAGAATATCCACATGCTCTACAATCTAATCCTACGCCCTTATGTGAGAGTAGTCCGATGAGTATAACAGCTTCAGCATCCAATACATTCTGCCCATCTCTCTTCCAACCAATATTTTCACGCTCCTCGGCAATTTTAAACATCTCATTACCAATTGAAACCCTCTGCTCATCGGTCAGGAGAATAGTTTCAATATAATCTTGACCCACTGCCTTAGGTGCAGTCCTAGCAGCCAATTCCATAAGATTACCCACTATTCTAACAGTATCTTTGAGAGTCATGATGTAGAGATATACATGCTCGTTAATAATTAATTTCGCGGAGTGAATAAGTGCTTTTCGATGTGAAAACATACGATATAGTGGCTTTTACCGGCTTTCTGATGACATTATCTGCTCAGATATGGCCAAAAATTAAGTACTTGATTATTTATCGAACTTCAAAACGCTCCCGTAGTGTAGTCCGGTCAATCATTCGGGCCTTTCGAGCCCGCCACCCGGGTTCAAATCCCGGCGGGAGCACCAT
>JAAYTA010000073.1 GCA_012518185.1 Methanobacteriota archaeon | reverse complement strand
GCATGCGCTCGGAATCTAATCAGTGCCGATCGATCAGTGAAAGATGAAAAGAAATTCGATTTCCATCCATTTATGGGAGTTGAACTTCGAAATAAAACTCTTGGAGTTCTTGGCACTGGTAAGATTGGTAGAGAATCGATACGCATTGCTCAGGGATTTGGAATGAATGTAGTGGCCTTTGACATGTACCCTAATGAGGACTTAGCTCGTGAAAAGGGTATATCGTATCATTCTTTAGAAGACGTATTGGGGATGAGTGATTTCGTCACTATACATCTACCACTCACTGACGATACTCATGGAATAATCGGCCAGAGGGCGCTACAGAGCATGAAGAATGGGAGTATTCTAGTGAATACTGCTAGAGGGCCCATACTGGATGAAGATGCTCTAAGAGAGGCAGTAGACAGTGGCCACTTAATGGCTGCTGGGGTTGATGTACTATCAGATGAACTTCATCCTGATGAAGATCCACTAGTAAATTCTAAAAAAATTATCATAACGCCTCACATTGGCTTCTACACGGAAGAGGCAATAGGTAGGATGCTGGATCGTGCTATCCATACGATAACTTCATTCCAGTCCGGAGAACTCGTAGATAAAGTTCCAATGGATTACTCAAAGATAGTCATATCGAGTGGGAGCGGAGCAAGATGAACGCATCATATCGGATGATTTCTGTGATAGCTCATCAACGTGGGGAAAACGGTTTAAACAATGCCTTTCAATGAAAACAGATAGCAAAGGAGAAGGATGACATGACTAAGATAGGGATTAACGGTATGGGACGCATTGGAAGGATGATCGCTCGACGTTTCGTCACTAATCCAATAGAAGGCTTTGAGCTTGTAGCAGCAAATGATCTCTACCATCCAGAAAATATTGCTTACTTGACCAAGTATGATTCAGTGCATGGCAGGGCACCTTTCCGAGTAGAGAGTGGTGAGGACTTCATCCGCGTCGGAGATCATCACATAAAAATGTTTAATGAATCGGAACCCTCAAAGATACCCTGGAAGGAGGCTGGAGTAGATATTGTTCTAGAATGCACGGGGGCCTTCCGCGATCGAAATAAGGCAGCTGAACATCTGAAGGCTGGTGCATCTAAGGTCATAATCAGCGCACCCTCTAACAATGCTGATCTGACATTAGTCTTGGGAGTCAATGAAAACATGTATGATTCCTCCCAACATGACATAGTGTCCTCTGCATCATGCACTACTAATTCTCTTGCCCCAGTAGCTAAGGTATTGAACGATTCATTTGGAATTGATCACTTAATGGCTACAACTATTCATGCATACACAGCAAGTCAGAAGCTCGTAGACTCTCCAGCTAGAAAAGTACGTAGGGGGAGATCAGCAGCCGTGTCATTGGTACCTACCTCTACTGGTGCATCAGGAGCTACTCTGAAAGTCATCCCTGAACTCGAAGGTAAGATGTATGCTATAGCTGTACGAGCTCCCATACCCGATGGAGCGCTGACAGATATCACTGCCGATCTGAATCAGGATGTTACAGAAGAGATGGTGAACTCCGCATTCAAAGAGGCGGCAGAGGGAAAGATGAAGAGTATCTTAGAATATAGTGAAGATCCGCTAGTTTCGGTAGATATTCTTGGTAATCCTTCCTCATCCATTATAGATGCAGAATCGACCAGTGTATTAAATGGCCGAACAGTTAAAGTTCTTGCCTGGTATGATAATGAATATGGATTCGCCTGCCGAATGCTCGATACTGCAGCATTTCTAGCAAAGATGGGTCTTCCCGAGAAATCTGTAATTGAGACCGCTGCGAGGGCATGAATATGGATGGTGACTCCTATGCGGCAGAGCGTGATGACGGATAAAGGCACATCTCAAGCTCAATACATACGTTGGTTCGAGGAGATAGATATCGATGATGTGCCTCTAGTGGGAGGGAAGAATGCCTCTCTAGGAGAAATGTATCAAGAACTCACTGCTGAGGGCGTTAAGATCCCAAATGGATTTACGATTACAGCAGAAGGTTACTGGCACATGATCTCCAGCACAGGCATCAAGGAAAACATGGAGAAAGCCTTGGATGATGTAGATAAGAATGACGTTGCAGATCTGGCATCTCGTGGGAAAAAAGTCCGAGATCTGATACATAATGCAGGCATCCCAGATGATTTATGGGAAGAAGTTGCAGATGCGTACGATAAATTATGCGACGAATATGGAGAAAATACTGACGTGGCAGTACGATCATCTGCAACGGCGGAAGATCTTCCGACAGCATCTTTCGCAGGACAGCAAGAAACATTCCTCAATATTCGCGGATACGACGACTTAAGAGAAGCTTGTGTTAACTGCTTCGCTTCTTTATTCACTGATCGTGCGATTGCCTATAGGATCGATCAGGGATTCGGCCAGATGGATGTAGGATTATCAGTAGGCATAATGAAAATGGTGCGATCGGATCTAGCATCTAGCGGCGTCATATTTACATTAGATACAGAAACAGGGTTTCGTGACGTAGTGTTCATTACTGCTGCGTATGGACTGGGTGAGAACATTGTGCAGGGAGCAGTCAATCCAGATGAATATTATGTGTTCAAGCCCACCTTCCGAGAAGGGTCCCGTGCCTTGATCAGAAAGAAGAGAGGAGATAAGGAAAAGAAACTGATCTACAGTGATAAGAAATCTGGTAAAAGTACTGTAAATGTCGAGGTACCTACCAACGAACGTATGAGATTCTGCCTAACTGATGACGAAGTCTTATCACTTGCAGATTCGGCACTCAAGATTGAGGATCATTACTCAAAGAAGGCCGGTCACCTCAAGCCGATGGATATTGAATGGGCTAAGGATGGGGAGACAGGAGAAATTTTCATCGTCCAATCGCGACCAGAGACCGTACAATCTCAGAGATCCATGAACGTACTAGAAAACTACATACTGGAGTCGAAAGGGAAGGTGCTGAGTAAGGGTAGAAGTGTAGGCTCCAAGATAGCTTCTGGAAAAGTGCGTGTGATTACAGATGAGAAACAATTATCTACATTCCGCCCTGGAGAAGTTTTGGTATCTGTCAGTACTACACCTGATTGGGAGCCTGTAATGAAGATTGCCTCTGCTATCGTAACAGATCAAGGTGGTAGAACGTCGCATGCTGCCATCGTAAGCAGAGAGCTGGGAATACCTGCTGTAGTGGGGACAATTGATGCTACCAACTCATTACGCGATGGGGAAGAGGTAACAGTTAGTTGTGCTGAAGGTGATGATGGTTTCGTCTATGAGGGAAAGCAGGCATTTCACATCGATCGCATAGATCTAAGTGATATGAAGAGGCCAAAAACGGAAATGATGATGAATCTTGGAAATCCAGATGAGGCATTCTCTCAATCCTTCATACCTAATGACGGTGTAGGATTAGCAAGGCTAGAATTCATCATAAGCAGCTATATCCAGATACATCCAATGGCACTACTCCATCCAGATAAGGTTAGTGATCATTCTTCAAAAGAGAAAATAGATCAACTCACAGCTGCCTATCCAGATGGTGAGACTTATTTCACTGAAACATTAGCACATGGTATTGCCACTATTGCCGCGGCATTTTATCCAAAAGACGTGGTAGTTCGTATGAGCGATCTGAAGAGTAATGAGTATGCAGCCCTGATAGGTGGGGCCTCTTTTGAACCTACTGAACACAATCCTATGTTAGGATTCCGAGGAGCATCTCGTTATTATTCCGACAATTATCGAGAGGGATTTGGATTAGAGTGTCAAGCCGTACGGATGGTTCGTAATGAGATGGGCCTGAAGAATGTAGTGCCGATGATACCATTCTGTCGAACGGTAGATGAGGCTAAAAAAGTCGTCGAAGAAATGGAAAAGAATGGTCTAACTCGAGGAGAAAATGATCTTCGATTGTACATCATGTGTGAGATCCCTAATAACTTCTTACTCATCGATGAATTCAGCCAGTACTTTGACGGCTTCTCAATAGGCTCGAATGATCTAACTCAGTTAGTCTTAGGAATTGACCGTGATTCTGACATCCTTGCCAAGGAATTCGATGAGAGAGATAAGGGTGTTTTGAATGCAATGTCATTATCTGTCCAAGGGGCGCGTAGGAATAATCGGCATAGTGGGATATGTGGTCAAGCTCCTAGTGACTATCCAGAAGTAGCAGAGTTCTTAGTCAAAGAAGGTATCGATTCGATATCTGTTAATCCAGACTCATTGATGAGCGCCACATTGAAAGTAGTGCAAACTGAAGAAAGTCTTGGAAAACAAGAATCATCTACTACTTCGAGGGAGCAAAGGATGAGATGATATACACTCTAGCACTCAATCCTGCCATAGATCGCACTATGTGGGTCGGTAAGATGGACTTCCGTACAACTACTCGTGTTAGAAGGGAGTCTCGATATCCTGGTGGAAAAGGTGTCGACGTATCGCGTGTGCTTACTGCCATGGGTATCTCCAATGTAGCGCTGGGATTTGTAGGTGGCTTCGTAGGTGAGGAGTTAGAATGTCGACTGGGCTATGAAGGAGTCCGTACTGACATGATTAAAGTTTCTGGGGAGACGAGAACCAATATAATCGTCAATGAGACTTCCAATGGTCGACACTTATTACTCACAGCCAAGGGACCAAGAGTGGATCCTTACGAGCTTGGCACCCTATTTCGAAAGATCGAGAATCTATCAGATCCTACAATGATGGCAGTAGGTGGGAGCTTACCACGTGGAATTCATCCTGATACCTACCGCCGCGTCATCACCATCATGAAGCGTAAAGGGGCTATAACAATCCTTGATGCTGATGGTGAGAATCTACGCAGTGGAATTGAAGCATGTCCTGACTATATCAAACCTAATCGACATGAGATGAGTGAACTGGTCGGAAGACCTCTTAGCACGCTAGATGAATTTATCCAGGCAGCTGAAGAGGTAAGGTCTTGGGGTGTAGGGACGGTGTTAGTATCTCTAGGTCCTGATGGTATGATGCTTGTGGCTGATGGACAAAGATATTTAGCCTCACCGCCGAAGGTTGATGTGGTGAATTCAGTAGGGCTAGGTGATTCAGCAGTGGCTGGCTTCATGTATGGATTGGCCAACCGATTAGATCTCAAAGATTGTCTCATACATGGCACTGCCGCTGGAACTGCCACTGCGATGAAGCATGGAACAGCTAGGGCGAACAAAGATGATGTGATGAAGATAGTACCAATGATTGATTTTAAAAATCTGATGGAGGATGAAAAATGAGTGGAGTGACGCGCTCGATGGTTCCTTTAGATGTACCTCTAGATAAGAGAGAAACATTTAGAGAACATCTTGACAAAATGACTGGTGGCTCGGGTCGTTTGATGTTATTCGCTGGAGATCAGAAAGTGGAACATCTTAATGATGATTTTCATGGTGAAGGCATCTCTCCAGATGATGGTGATCCTGAACATCTATTCCAGATAGCATCTAGAGCCAGAATTGGGGCATTCGCCACACAGTTTGGACTCATTGCTCGGTATGCAGATGAATATCGAAATGTTCCTTACGTGGTTAAGTTGAATTCCAAGACCAACTTGGTAAAAACTATTCAATCGGAGCCTCTAAGTCGACAGTGGCTGGCAGTAGATGAAGTTGCCAATTTGAGAGATGAGAATGATCTTAACATATTGGGTGTAGGATATACCGTATATCTAGGGAGCGAGCACGAAGCGGTTATGCTAACTGAAGCTGCTCAAATTGTACATAGAGCTCATAGATTGGGAATGTGTGCGATACTTTGGGTATATCCTCGTGGAAGAGCTGTAACAAATGAAAAAAACACTCATCTCGTCGCTGGAGCTGCTGGAGTAGGAGCTTGTCTAGGAGCCGATTTTATCAAATTGAACTGTCCTGGAGAGTCTGAAGCCATTGAGAACTTTAGAGAAGTAGCTCGCGCAGCTGGTAAGGCTGGTACATTATGTTCGGGCGGAAGTCATAAGGACGAGAAAAAGTTCCTTGAAAGGCTACATCAGCAATTGGCAGCTGGTGCAAGAGGTAGCGCTACCGGACGCAACATTCATCAGAAGCCATTAGAACAAGCCATTAGGTTTTGTGATGCTATCTATGCCGTAACGGTTGATGGCGCCTCAGTTAGTCGGGCCATGGAACTGTTCCGGGGGGATCCTGGAGCTTGACACATCTCATCCTTCTGCGACATGGACGTAGCGAATGGAACGAATCTGGAAGATTTACCGGATGGACGGATGTTGATCTATCAGAGAGTGGTCTAGAGGAAGCAAAAAGAGCTGGAGAAAGGATTAGAAATGAAGGAATATCCTATGATGTAGCATATACATCAGTTCTTAAGCGAGCTATTCGAACGGCATGGATTGTATCGGACGTAATGGATCTCATGTGGATTCCGCTGCATATTTCTTGGAGATTGAATGAGAAACATTATGGTGCGCTACAGGGGCTGTATAAGGAGAAGACTGTAGAAGAATATGGAGCAGATAAAGTGCATGCATGGAGGCGCGTTTATGATGTTCGCCCACCACCTTTAGACCCTTCCGATAACAGATATCCTTCTCATGATCCCAAGTATCGTGAATTGAGCACAGAAGAGCTACCAGCTACTGAATCCCTTAAAGATACATTGCAGAGAACGATGCCATATTGGTTTGATGAGATTCTGCCAAGAATACGTAAAAATAATGATGTCTTTGTGTCTGCACATGGCAATAGTCTCAGATCATTAGTCAAGCACCTTGATGGTATAAGTGATGAAGATATAGCCAGTGTTAATATTCCCACCGGTATTCCTCTCATATATGAAATGAAAGGAGACAAGGTGGTAGAGAGTTATTATCTCGCATCTGATGCCGAACTCTCTAAAGCCAAGGATGAAGCTTCCCGAGCATCGTCATTCACGCCTTAATGGTCTCAATTGAGAGGGCTCTGACAGCGGGAAGCCCTCTCCCGGAGAGCATCTGTAGGAATGCTCCTCCACCGGTAGAAACGTATGATATCTGTTCCATCAAACTATATCGTTCTAAAGCTGCATTGGTGTCTCCTCCGCCTACCAATGAATATGCAGAAGATTGTGCAATTGCCTCAGCTACCGCCCTAGTCCCGGTCTCAAAACCTTCTTGTTCAAATTTACCCATAGGGCCATTCCAGACGATGGTACCAGCTGTATTTAATTCAGAAGCGAAACGATCGATAGTTCGCGATCCAATATCAAGAACGTTTCCATTACTTGGTAGATTTTTCACATCAACTTCTCTGCGACCATGATCATCAATAGCGAAATCTTCTGGAAGTATCAACGTATCTGGCCTTTCATCTAACATTTGTCTGGCCTTCTTGGCTGCCTCTCCATCAGCTCTATGATCTCCAACATCTATTCCTAGCGCTCTCAGGAATGGAAATGCCATCGCTCCACCAAGCAGTAGACGATCCGCTACTTGTGAAATATGCTCTATAACATCGATCTTACTACTTACTTTAGCACCACCGATTGCGACTACAAGCGGCCTATCCGGCGATTCCAACACTCCTCCTAATGCTTCCAATTCTTTCCTCATAAGGAATCCGCCGCCCACATCATTAATATATTTGGTCACTCCCACGTTGGAGGCATGCGATCGATGAGCATTGGCAAACGCGTCATCCACATAAGCATCGGCGAGAGAGGCCAGTGATCGTGAGAATGATTCGTCATTATTTTCTTCACCCAGCTCAAAACGGAGATTTTCCAACAACACGATCGAACCTTGTTTCATAGTTGATGTGACATTTTCAACATTAGGCCCTATCACTTCATCTACGAATACAACCTTTTCACCGAGTAGTTGGGACAAACGTTCACTCACTGGCTTTAGACTTAGTTCTGGAACACGCTTACCGCCAGGGCGATCGAGATGCGAACATATGATAGGCATCCCCCCATTTTCCAAAATATATTGAACGGTCGGAAGTATCGCTAGAATCCGAGAGTCATCGGCGACAGTTCCATCTTTCAAAGGAACGTTCAGATCCACTCTCAATAGTATACGTTTTCCATCAATATTCATTTGGTCGACGTAGCGGATCGAATTCATGATCATTAGGGTGTGCTGGAAGAATAAATCACTATTGGCAGTGATTGATTACAAACATATGATATTGATAGAAGAGTGGGAAGGGCTAGCTCTGTCAGAAGGGATGGGATGCACTCTGTCGACTAGCCTAAGCTTCCCAGTCCTAATATTCATTAGAATGTATTTATAGATTATGGATAGCGTTTATTTTATTATATTAGTTCAAAATAGAATAAAGTTAATAGAAGGGTTTGGGAAAGGGTTTAGAGATAGCCAGACTTCTGAAGGGCCATCAGATCTTCGGTGCTCAGCTTCTCGCCGGACTTGAACTTGTCGAAGATCTTTTCCGCCTCTTCTTTGGCAGATGCCTCGTCTTCTTTTCTCTTGACTTTACGGGCCTTCTGTCTCATACCGCTTATGATCTTATCATAATCATGCACTTGGCGGATATTCTCAATATGAGCCCTGTGTTCCTCGTCAGCGTTGATTTTGTTAGCAACGAAGGCTTCCTGCGCCGCATCGGCCTCCTTCCGGACCGTGTCAGCTTGTTCGTACAGTTCGATCATGGCATCATGTGATGTCTGTGCCTTTTCAGCGTACTCGGAAACCTCTCTATGATGTGATTCAGCCTTTTCCCTGGCTTCGCGCAGCTCTTTCACTGCGTCTTTAACCTCTTCGTTCGATTCATAAGCCTTCTCTCTTTCTTTAATTTGACTTTGGATAGAAGCTATCTGATCGATAAGTTCTGCTTCCTTCTCCTTAGAAAGGACAGAAGTCATCTGCTTGAATTCGAGGTTTTTAAGATCTCTCTTCAGTCGAGAGATTGGTGGACCACCACGGGGTAAATTCTCTTTCTTTATCTTTCCGGCCTTTTCGTTGAGCTCGTTGACGATTTTGTTCCAATGGTCACGTTTCTCTTTAGCTTCTCGGACCTTAACATTCATCTCGTCACGGGACTCGCGGTGCTTGGCGGCCTGATCGACAAGTTCCCTAACTTTGGCGTTTAATGCGTCTCTCTTCTCCACCCATTCACGGGTCTTCTCGTTCAGTTCGTCGCGAATCCTGCGATGCCTCTCAGCTTGAACATTATGCAATTGACGCTTCTGTTCGAGTTCCTCCAACAGTTCAGTCATGTACGTTCACACTCAACAGCAAGCTTTAAAAAACGCTTGGCAAATGAGGTGATAAAGACACTCGTTTATATTTCTTTTGGCTTTCAAGTACAGACATTTTTAGATAGCCAGGCGCTAAATATATCCGAATCTCTTGAAAAAATCCTTATTCGTCTCTACCATCCTCATCTGATGGCAGTAATTTGACTTCATGCCAATCATTGCCAAATCGATCAGCACCACCAGTCTTGAGCTGAAATTTAACTCTCAAATTACCATCTTCAAAGAACACGTAAGCATTTTTCAACATAGATATGTAGAATGATACGCGCTTCCCTCGCTGAGATAGTCGCCTTTCTTGACAAACTAACAATCCAGCCGCTTCCAACTCCTTAATCCTACGATAGCATGCTGCTATCGGAATGCCAAATCGATTAGATATGTCCTGTGCGGAACGTGCTTTTCGCACAGTAGCTGTAAGGATCTTCACCGAATACTCATCGGTGAGGAGCTGGGTAGTCTTTAGAAGATCCATTCTATCTAAACTCCGAGTAAGGTCATATTAGACCACGACGAAGGTTCTATAATACTTTTGAAATTTCTAATCATTCTCACCCTCGCTTTCTGTAACGAGAGAAAACCTGTTGCTGATATAATACTTGCCACGCAACTTGTTTCTATCGAGAGATAATTAAAAACGTGACTTAAATCAAGTCTTTTCAGCGGATGGTTCGCCAACATGTACCATCTCCGATTCAGGTATTGGATCGACCTCTACATTGAATCTTCCGGCGGAAAAGGTCACTTTTGCAACATTGACTGCGCATTGGTAGTAAGAGACCTTTTTCCCACGATATACTTCCTCATAGCCGACACATCTAACTAGATCGAGTTCCTCCATTTTCGCCACCCGCCGATATGCTACGGCGATGGGGATTTTACAGGTACGACTAATTTGTTGTACCGACATGGGGTTCTTGTACGTCGCGGTGAGGATCTTCCCAGCATAGTCGTCGGCTATTAGCCGGGATAATTCCTCATCACGGGATTCACTCCCATCCATTGATGGGGGAATCGACGTTTCTTTTAAAGAGTTTTTCTTATCGATATCATATGTCATAATATCGATTTAGATCATCGGCACTAGCGACGGAATAGGTAGGCAATCATCTGGTTGATTGAAATCCAGATAGAAGTACGGCGTGTTTGGTTTCATCCCTGCAGCCATAACGCAGCCGTTCATGTTCTCGAATTTGATGTGTAATCTAGCCTGTTGTCTTAGAGCATCTAATGATGCAGAGCGAGATGATGCAATGGCTATTACAACATGGCCGTTACGGCGCATGGCATCCACATGCTCCATTGAGCTTCGGAATACATTACCTCCGTAAATGGCTTCCATAGCATCGTATCCAAGGATACTAAGATAGGGCTCAGATGCATTGGCTGATTCCATCATATATTTCATTTCAGACCATCGTAGATCTTGAGCAATGTCAGATCCTTCCATTACCTTGACTGTTTCATATTGCTCG
>JAAYTA010000126.1 GCA_012518185.1 Methanobacteriota archaeon | reverse complement strand
ATTGAAAAAGGGTGAAGGTAAGGACGGCATTATTACCGTGGGCCCCTTTGTAGTTTGCAACAAATTAGACAAGCCTGACTATGAGCGTTGGGTTTATTTAGGCGAGTAAGGGTTAGTTAGTAAGTTGAGGGCGGGCCGGCTGTTGCCGGCTTGCTTGTCTTTCGCGTAATAAAAAAGGGGAGGTGTTATTAGCAGGTATATTAATTTATTTTCCAGAATGTTTATTTATTACAAGTATTATTTTTGACTAAAATTAAACAGGAGGTTTTTTGGAATAAATGAAGGTCTTGAAGATAATTGGCAAGGTATTTTTGGTTTTACTGGTTATTGCGGTTTTGGCGGTGGGGGCGTGGTACGGTTATCAGTATTTGCTGTTACACACCAGTCAGGTTGCCTTTGATCGTGGCAGGGTAAGTGAGTTTGGTGCCTGGAAGCGCAAAGAACAGGGTGAACCTGATATGTACATCCCTGTATCGGATGGTGAGTGTTATTTTATTATGGACAAGTATGTTTATTATGATGTTGATATTGATGATGAGTCTCAGGAAACCTTAGAGCTTTTTGATGATGGCAACAGATCTCTTAATTACACGGTTGGGGTAGTTGATGGTTTTCCAGTATCGGTTACCGATGAAGCCGGGGAGCAGGTTGATGATTTTGACTTAAGTGGTTATTTGCATGATGGGCGTGTTTGTTATGAGGTTTATGGTGTAGATCCCGATGTGTGCATTGATGATCTGTCCACTGTTAGTTTTAAGTATGCTGGTTATGGTGGGCTTGATGAGAATCGCAGCGCGTTGATGACGCACTACTGGGTTCATATGCGCGGTATTGATACAGGCAAGTGTGACTATCACCTGTCTGCACAAAAATACCATCATGGCAGTGTTGGCAATTACGAGGAAAAGATGGAGTGGTGTTACGGTGCTCCTCTTGATAATGATGAAATAGTACCGGTACCGCAATATTCGCACGAGGATTATCTTTGCAACTCGCCATTTAGGTATGTTAAATTTATCAGACATTGGGATGGTGAAAGTGACATAGTTGCGTATGCTCCCTACAGAGAAACTAGGACACATATTTATGACATAGAATTGAATCCCGAATTAGATGATTATCTTTTTGAGCCGGAGAGCTTGTTGCGTTACCGCAATCATGAATTCTACAAAGGTTTGCAGAATTAAAAGGTAGGTTGCTGTTGGGTTTTGCGGCCCTGGGTAAACCGGGGCCGTATTTTTATGTGTGTCCGGCATGGGTGCAGTCTAACGGGTGCAAGTCCCGAGGTGCGGGTTAATAGTGTTAAGCACATGGTCAAGGGCAAAGGTGTCCACCGCGAGGTGTAGTCTGAAGGAAGCTGGAGGCAAACTTCTGTCTTGACGAACAAGAATCATATCAGGTGCTGTGGGTTGAGTAAGGTTGCCTAACAAACTGAAGCCCGAAACTATCCGGAAGTTTGTGGCAGGTAGATAGAAGGAAAGACTGCGTTTTTGCACGGGGATGTCTCGCGGACGGGTGGAAGCCCGGTTGAAAAAGATTTATCGTGAGAAGTTAGCAGGGGCCATAGCAAATACTGCGGAAAGGTTGAACCAAAGAAGGTGAGGGTCAATGAAAGTCATTGAAAGCGGCATAATGAAATACAGACAACTTCAGATTGAAGGCTATCTGCAAAGGGTGCCTGCGGAACAGGGTAAGTATGCAGAAGTGTGCGAGCCGCCCAAGATGGCTGAAATCGACATCGCCGAACTTTGGAACTGCCGTATACCGAACGGTACGTACGTTGGTGTGGGGGGGGCGGCTGCTCAATTAATGGGCAATCTCCTATCCGATT
>JAAYTA010000072.1 GCA_012518185.1 Methanobacteriota archaeon | reverse complement strand
GAGTTTCCGGTGATTGCTGAGTTTGAAGCAGCCGGTCGAAAATTCGAAGTCCTAGAATCACATGGTGGTCACTTACATGGCCAAGTATTTTTCCTTGCACCAGATGATGGCATATTATTCTCAGGAGATACTGTAATTAACTTTGCATCATTCACTCCCGAGCGTGAAGAATTCTCCTCTCTCGCTAATACCTTGATGACCTCAGTGAATGTCGATAGTGATCTTGCACGAAAAGAACGAAAGGCCCTAACGGCTCTGGCATTAGAGATAGATGTCTCATTGAAGAAAGAGGGTAAACAACTTCTATTATGCTGTGGACATGGCGCTATTTCTACACTTGAAAATGGAAATCTAACTACCTATGGAGATATTGAGAGATACCATAGCGATCCTAAACACTATCTTATGAAGTAATTTTTAGATCAGTGACCACTATCGGCTGCTGGCAGTAGTACGATGAATCGAGCTCCTCGACTATGGTCTCCAGGAATGCGATCATCGGCCCAAATACGCGCCCCGAACATTTCTAGCACCGTCTTCGCTAAATAAAGGCCTAGACCATGTCCAGAGGCTGAAGTTCGACCACGTTGCATTCTGTTAAACAGAACACTCTTCATCTTATCAGATATTCCGGGTCCAGTGTCAGTGATATCTATCCTCACAAACTCTTTACCTTCAGTCATGAAACGTCCTGAGATGATTTCAACTTCTACGACTCCTCCGGAATGTTTTATAGCATTCTCAACAATGTTATCGAAAACATCTCGTAGTAGTGCGTTGCCAAATACTAGAGACTCTCCTGCAGGATTGAATGTGATCTTAATGTCGCGCGTATGATTATTCAAATGGCTACTGACCACGTCCTCAATAACCATATTAACATCCATTGATGAGCGATGTAATGACTCTGCTTCGGCCCTCTGAAGCTTACGAACATTCTCTATCAATCGAGCAATATCTGCCATCAAATCACGACTGGAGCTTGCATAATGTCTAGTCTTATCATCCAGATCATCATTCTTGAGCAATAATTCTAGATATCCTTTAGCACCA
This sequence comes from Methanobacteriota archaeon, assembly GCA_012518185.1. Lineage (GTDB taxonomy): Archaea > Thermoplasmatota > Thermoplasmata > Methanomassiliicoccales > Methanomassiliicoccaceae > DTU008. Next base: position 10,271 of record JAAYTA010000072.1, on the reverse strand, counting down.
GCATTCAGATTATTGACATTATGAGTCAAAAGATCGAGATATAATTCCATATCACCTTTAGCTCTAATGGCTTCCTCCTCGGCCTCTCTTTGATTTGTTATATCAGAGAAGGCGATAATTGCACCTCTCGTTCCATCCATAATTGCAATGGGACACGCTGAGCAAATGACTGTCCTCAATTCACCATTCTTTTTCCTAATATCCATCAATTGATCGTATATGCGCTCTCCTCGTAGAGCTCTCATTATTGGCCATTCATTCCTCTTAACTCTCAATCCAGTATTCGGCCATCGCCCCTCTAACTTAGATATTAAATCATATACATCTTTCACTTCTAACTCAGTGAATGCTTTGAATGCATTATTGGCCAAAGTGATGTTCCCTACTTCATCAGCCATCATTATTGCCATTGGCGTGATCTCTAACACTGTAGCCAGACGATCTCTCTCCAAATCGATAGTTTTCGCAAACTCCTCCACATTCTTTCGCCCATTGACAAGTGAAGTTACATCCACTGCAATTGCCATGACGTTTCCTAGTTCAGTCTGAGAATGAGGCACTGCATATAATGTGCAATAACCAGACTCTCCAGTAAGTATTATGATTGGAAGTTCAGACTCGATGTGAACTTCATTGGAGTAGCATGCATTTGTAAGAGCATATATGATCCTTTTACGAACGCTGTCTGGCAGATCAGCAAGGTGATCATCTAGATCGCTGCCATTAAGCAATTTTTTAAATCCAGCGTTCATGAGGCCAATTTCCATCTCAGGATAATGGATGAATGCGATGTTAGCTGGAATGTAATCTATCACACTCTGCAAAAGTGATTTCTCCATCACTTTAGCACTTTGAACAACGCTTCTCATGTCGACCTCGTGATGACTACTTCAGTCTCAATGAGTCTGCTAATATGCAGTTCTAGTCGTCTCCTTTTAACTCCCCCGACTTTCGCTATTGTAAGACATCAATTACGTGTCATTAACTACTCTATCCAGATGTCACTTCTTCATCATACTAATCTCCCAACCATTTTGAATCGCTCCATAACCTCCTCTCCATGTGGAGCGACATCCATCTCATCGGTGAGATCTTCTCCGGCAGAGTGGGCAAACTGATGTTCACCCTCTAGCCAGAAATCACTGGTTGAGACATCATATACGATGCCCTTATAGGCGACATACATAGGTTGTCCATCCCTCCCATTGTATCGAGCCAACTCAGCTCTAGTGAATGTTCTATCTGGGATTGGGCTGGGAGATGTCATACTGTTATATTGGGAGCTTCGCATTTCTAAGCGTTGCGGTCCTAACACTTATTTCAATGTAAGATCTAATAGCCTATATTCACACCACATTTCTTCTCGATATCTCATTATTTTCCTGGTGAATTATACGATCTGGTAATGATTTTAGACATTAGATGCCTGCAATCGAACTGGACTTAGTAATGATCGTTAATTTGACATACCCTGATCTCAGTGTTATATCCTCATCTCATCGCCAATTAAGACGTTGGGATTTTAGCATGTAATGACGTATGTCGTTAGCCAACATATGGCGCGCTACGATGGATGTTATAAATCACGCATCCTCATTGGTTAGTAGATCATCGTCATCTGGCGGTATGATATCTAGCTGACGTAGCATGCCAGGAAGATCGACAATATCCCAGTGCTCTACGATTTTACCATCTTTCAGTCGATAGGCATCGAGCTGCCATATTTCGAACCGCTTTCCCGATGGAGGTCTACCATGGAAATATCCCTTATGTGTACCAGTCACTATAGAGCGCACCCATACCATATCTCTCTCAGCATCGACATCTTGTATCGCATATCTGAGATCAGGGAAAGCTGAGTACCAGGATGCCATAGCAACCTGGAATGATGGCCACCCGTCCTCAAGATCTAACATACTATGTTGCTTCACATCGAAGGCGAGCAATTCATCGGCATGATCAAGATCACCAGTGTTCAAGTACTCATTATAGAATCTTCGCACTAGTATCTTATTTTCCTCCGGATGTTCAGTAGTGGTCGAGATCATGATTCTCGCTTGTGAACGGCTGATAAATAAACCTCATGCAAAGGACTAATGTATCACTACTAAAGCAAAGCCTATAATATCAACCGTGTTATGCTCTAGCACTCTGGGTGAACATATGACATGCTGGGATCCTCGAACTGAAGATATGTCAAAGGCTGAGCTGCAAGCCATTCAATATAAGCACCTCAAGACGCTGGTGTATAAACTCTATTCATTCTCTCGATTCTACCATGATCGCATGAAGGAGGCCAATGTACATCCTGACGACATTCGCTCGCTGGAAGACATTGTCAAGCTACCGTTCATGTACAAAAAGGACTTGCGAGACAATTATCCAGATAAAATGTTCATGGGCGGTCAGGAAGAACTTGTCCGCTACCATGTGTCATCTGGTACTACGGGTAAGCCTACCGTAGTTGGTTATACTCAGAACGATCTTAATAATTGGGCCACATCGGTGGCAAGAGCTCTCACTTCTATTGGCCTCGGACGTAAAGACATAATCCAGATAAGTTATGGTTATGGTCTCTTCACTGGTGGCCTAGGATTGCATTATGGTGCTGAACGCATAGGTGCTACAGTCGTCCCTGCTTCAGTAGGCAATACTGAAAGACAGATTGAACTGATTCAAGATCTAAAAGTGACAGCAATATGCTGCACTCCTTCCTATATGCTACATCTTGCTGAGACTTCTGAAAGAATGGGTGTTGACATAAGTAGAGATACCATGCTTCGCACAGCAGTACTGGGAGCGGAACCATGGTCAGAAGGAATGAGGGAGCGCATTCAAGAGTTCACAGGCGTGAATGCCTATGATATCTATGGCACATCTGAACTATCAGGACCCTTATTTACTGAATGCATTGAGCAAAATGGCATTCATATTTGGGGAGATATGGCTTATGTCGAAGTACTTGATCCTGAGACTGGTGAGCAACTTGGCCCTGGAGAAAGGGGAGAATTAGTTGTTACAATGCTTCAGAAGGAAGCTCTACCAATGATTCGCTACCGCATTGGTGACTTGACGTCTTATGACGATTCTACATGTGCCTGCGGACGTTCTCATACCAGAATTTCTCGCATTACTGGTAGAGTCGACGACATGCTTATCATTCGCGGAATCAATGTCTTCCCCTCTCAGGTGGAGCATGCATTACTTGCTGTACCAGAACTGGGAGAGCATTTCCAGATAGAAGTGAATCGAAAAGGTTCACTAGATACTATGTTAGTACGCGTAGAAATGAATCCTACGGCATTCTCTGACAAGATCGATGATCTAATGTCTTTGAAACGTCGTGTATCGCGCGTACTCCATAGCATGCTAAACATATCTGCCGAGATAGAGTTAGTGGGTCCAGGCACATTGGCACGTTCGGAAGGTAAGGCCCAGAGAGTCATAGATAGGAGGAGCATCTGATGAGCTATACGATCAAACAGATTTCGATCTTCGCGGAAAATAAGCCCGGTAGATTGGCTGCTATAGCCGACGCACTGGAAGAGGAGAGAATCAATATTTACGCGTTCTCGATTGCTGAGGCTAGCGGTTTTGGCATCATACGCGCATTAGTCAGTGATCCTGACAAAGCACATAGGAAGCTCACTGAACTTGGTTATGTAGTGTCATTCACTGATGTCATCGGAGTAAAGATGCGTGATGAACCTGGAGGATTAAGGGATATTGCACGCATAATGGGAAGTGCAGACATCAATATCGAATATGCTTATGCGTATTCGGCTAAAACCGAGGCCGTATTGGTAGTCCGAGTGGATCAGGTCGATGATGCTATCAAAGCACTCCAGGAGCACGGTGGCCAATTAATTAAGGAGAAAGAATTGGCCTAATAAGTTATACTTAGCATGTAGTTCAGAGCTATGGAGATGGTTACTATCCATCTCTCTTTTTTATATATTATTTAGCAAGTGCTAGCTCTAATCATTTACAATCTTCTAATGTATTTTACTACATCACTGCTTATATGGCATAATTCATGAAAAAGACATTATAGTCTGTGTTGGGAAGGATACTACGCTGAGGATCTAACCATGCATAGAATACAGGAGCAAGTGGAGCACATGCCTCGCGAAAAGAGCTTGGATGTGACTGTAGAATCGGGAGAATTTGACATCGATGAGACTTGTGAAGGGTTAGAATATTCGCCTCGCATCGATATCGAAAACCTTCACGCCCCGTTCCTGGCTGTACTTATGGAGGATGCCGATCATCCTACTGGAAACTTTCCTCATTGGCTATTATGGAATGTAGAGCAGGCTGAAATGATACCAAGAAATCTTCCCAAGCAGGAAGTATTTGAACAACCAGTGCGCGGCGTACAAGGACGCAATGGATTTGGACGCATAGGCTACGACGCACCATGTCCTCCTCAGGGTGCTAAGAGACGATATCGTTTCAGAGTGTTTGGCCTAGTTGATAAACTTGATTTGAGAGCTGGTGCAGCTGGTAGAGAAATGGAAAAGGCACTTGAAGGACAGATACTTCAGTATGGGGAAGCTATTGTTACCTATGAACGACCCGATAGGAAGAATATTCCCTAATGGTTTTAGTGAGTGATCGTATGAACAGTGAGACAAGACATCAGGATTTGAAGATAAGTATTGATTTTCAATACTTCCCGAACAAATATACATGCAAAGGTGAAGACATCTCTCCCAGAATTAGTATTGAGGGAGCCGAGCGAAAATTATTAGCGATGATATTGGAAGATCATGATGCGCCTGATAAGCCCTATGTACATTGGTTATTTTGGGATCTACCAACACGTTCTGAGATACCGGAGAATGTAAGTAAAGTGGATAAGCCACAAGAGTTGGATGGCGCAATCCAGGGTAGTACTACTAGTGGAGCTATCGGCTATGAGGGACCATGTCCTCCTCGAGGTGAGACGCATAAGTATGAATTCAAAGTCTATAGCTACGATAGGCCCTTGAACTTAAAGCCGGGAGCTAATAGAGAAGAATTATTGAAAGTTTTAGAATCAGTAAGCTATGAATACGGCCACACATCTGCCGACTTCAGCCGTTAATAGATTGCGCTCAATCTTATTAATCATTGATAGCCATCTACCCGAGCATGCTGCCTGCTGGTCCACTTATGATCGAGCACCGGCTCATTGAAAGGGCTGTATCCTTATTCGAAAAAGAGAGTGAAGTAATATCTTCCACTGGTGAGGTAAATCTGCCACTGCTTAGTGACATGGTTGATTTCATGAGAACTTATGCTGATCGTTGTCACCATGGTAAGGAAGAGGAGATATTATTCCATCTTCTAGAGACTAAGGATATGACTGAGGAACATCGAATAATGATGACAAAACTAGTAGACGATCATCATCGCTCGAGAGCACTGACTACATCTTTAAACGACCTCCTCATTCCCTTCCGGCAGGGAGAGCAGGGAGCTGTAGAAGAAGTGATTAAGATTTTACAAACACTCTCCGTGATATATCTCGATCATATTGAGAGAGAGGATAAACACTTCTTCCCCGTAGCTATGAAATATCTATCAAAAGAGGAATGCGACACTATGCTCGATCAATTTAAGGAATTTGATAGTAAATTAATCCATGAATATTATAAAATGGAAGTCGGAAGGATAAAGTCAACTTTGGAGGCGAAAAAATGAAGAAATGGCGATGTAAAGTTTGTGGGTATGAATATGATCCGGCTATAGGAGATGACTTATCTGGAATCCCTCCTGGAGTAGCCTTTGAAGATCTCCCTGATGATTGGACTTGTCCCATGTGTGGCGTTCCTAAATCAGAATTTGAACCTATGGATTGAATCTACCAACTGGCGCACTGCGCCCTTTTCATTTTTATTGACAATGTCAATTTGTCAACAATATCTCTGTATAATTAATAGGAAGGAGCAAGTGCTCAGTACAATCTACCCTATAATGGGTGGATTTAGCAAGAATATTGTCATACTAAGGCTCTAGATTTAAAATATCTAGGTGTTATACGTGAATCTGTATGACGAATCCATCAAGTATGAGGGAGCTCGTAGAGAGCAAGAAATTCCTTTTCTTTGGAGGAAAGGGTGGCGTAGGCAAGACTACGATGGCTTCTACCACTGCTACTTGGTTGGCTGACCAAGGTTACAAAACACTTATCGTTGCTACCGATCCAACGATCAGTTTATCTGCCATTTATGAACAGGAGATTTCTGAAACGGAAGTCGTACCCATTGGTGAAGGTGGCAATCTATTCGGCTTGAATATTAACCCTAAGAAGGCCATGGGTGTATTTCAGACTCGCATGAATGAGATGATGGAAGGATTTTCCACAATGTTTGGAAGTGAGCTTCTCAGTACTCCATGCACTGAGGAAATTGCGGCCTTTGATCAGTTCGTTAGCTATATGGCCGATACTGAACATGATAAGGTAGTCTTCGACACTGCTCCAACTGGACACACTCTAAGAGAGCTGAGCATGCCTTTTGATTGGTCAGGTTATATTGCTAATCAAATTGAGAGCCGCAAGGAAATGTCAGAAGTACTTGGCTTTGTTTATGATGAGGCGATGATAGCCGATCTTCGGAAGGAAAAAGAACGATATGATGCAGCAGTAAGAGCTCTGTCAGATGGGAATACATCAGCGTTTAACTTAGTACTCCTGCCCGAGAAGCTTCCAGTTGATGAGACGGAAAGGGCGGCTGAAGATCTAGGGACCTTCGGCATTCATGTTAGATCAGTGATAATCAATGAAGTGATTCCTCTGGATGTACTGAAGGGTAACTGGTTCTTGGAGCGTCGGAGAGAAACGCAGGATAAGTATCTGAAAATGATAGATGAAAAATTCAAGGACCTAATACGTGCGGAAGTTCCTCTATTCGAAAGTGATATCTACGGTGTTGAAAACCTGCGCAAAGTAGGCCGAGTATTATATGGATAAGCCTGGAGGGCAGATATGAGTAAGATGAGACTTGCGATATTGTCATTTGCTTGTTGTAATCCCACACTTGCAGTGCATGACCAACGTTATGTAGATAGGATAAGAGAGGCCGCTGAAGCTGCTGGTGTCGATTATGAATTGGAAATTATCCATGCCACGGAAGCGCGCATGACCAATCAGCACAATTATATGGGCGAGATCATGCCTCTGTTCAATAAATATGGGCAGACAGTTTCTCCGGCATTGTTCATAAATCGATCATTACAGCTATGGGGCGGTGTGCCTCCTCTCGAAAAACTAACTACTGTCCTCCAGAAAGCTAAGAAAGCTATCGAACAGGGCCGGCTATAGATAAACACACTGTTCCCTGTCATAATATTGATCAGGGACAGTGTAAATAATTTTCTTATCACATTTGTTGAGGTGTGATTTTCGATGAATACATGTATAACGAGCAGTGGTAGCACTATAATCGCATGAGTACAGAGACATTCGATGAAGCAGTGATCGAAAGGCGCTGTAATGTAAAACGTTTGAATTCGTGGCAAAAGTTCAAATGGAATTGCTTAGGGACATTAGCTCTAATATTAGGCATAATAGGGGCTGTTTTGCCTGTAATGCCTACTGTACCCTTTGTATTGGCTGCAGTCTCCTGCTATTCTCGGGGATCAGATCGAATGTATAACATGCTCGTTTCGAATAGATTATTCGGCAAAATGATCTCAGATTACGCAGAGGGCCGAGGGACTTCAAAAATAGTGAAAGCACTATCTCTCACGTTCCTCTGGATTTCTTTGACGGCCTCATTCATTCTATTCAATCTATCTAATCTATTCCTCATAGTGTATATCATAGTGGGAACAATCATTACAATACATGTTATTCGACTACCAGTCAAATCATAATGATGCTATTTCTATACGGTGTAAAACCATTCTAGTCGAATGTTAACTTAGACAATCGCTTCATCATTTATACCAATTCAAAGTCAAAAGATATGAGACATTACAACGTTCGTTCACTCTATTATCTAATTTAGAATAATGTAAAGATGTGCAAATCTCTTTTAACACATCTTTAAAGGTTCGAAATAAGTAAATTAGCCACGAAAACGCTTGATATATACTACAATGTAAAAATATGGTCTCCGAACGTTCGTAAAAATTGATTTCTATTACCAATATTTAAAAAGGAGATGTGTACATCATCCCATGAGGAATATTATGGAGTCCAAGGAAGGAGTATTTTCCAAATTGCGCAGATTATTCAGCGGAAGCTCCAAAGAGAAAGCCCCCGTTAAAGAAGCTGTTTCACCAGTTTCGGCAAAGCCGGCAGCACCTGCTCCCGCTCAGCCAACCCCTGCTAAGCCTAAAGAAGCCACCACTCCCGCAAAGCCGCCTGCACCTCAACTGCCCCCTGCAGAAATGGTCCAGGAACAAGCTCGGTTCTTATGCTCCGATGCTTGGCTAGCTAATAAGATCACTGTTAAGGCCGAAGTACGCGATGGTAAGACATATCTTTCTGGTTCTCCGCCTGAAGCTGCACCATACATAAGAGCAGCGTATCAGGCCAAGAAGGATAAGTTGCCTGAGAACGTCTTGCTTGCTTAACTGCAAATTAGACTTGCTATATAAGGCTTTTAAATACTCTTCCATCACCGTTTCTTTCTGAAACGGCTTCTACTTCTTATTATTTAATTATGCATCAAATAACGAATCATATTGTATAATTTCAAACACCACATAACTGTATTGAAAATAATCAATAAAGTATCTGAGGAATGATCATATAAGTATCATAATTCTTAATATATCTAGGAAATTATAGATAATAATACAATTTTACCATTACATTTGTTATTATCAATTCATGGGATAACTATAAAAATGCCGTGATCATTTCTAAACATGTACCCTTGATAGCAAACAGGATTTACTAGGAGAATAGAATGAAAGGCAGAATATTAGGATCAGTACTGATAATATTATTCGTAGCAACGCTTTTCATCGGAAATCCTGTCTATTCTTGGTTTAGTCATGAATTCATTGGCTCTGATAACAAACCAGCTGATGACGTATTATTCATAGCTCCTGGTGAAAGTGGATCTGTACCAACAACGTTCACTGCTGAAATGACTGTACAGAGCTCTATGATGTCAAATGATGATAGTTCTCTATCCAAAACTGCTATTATATCGAATGGTGGAACTATGAAGGGAGTCTTGTTCATTTCATTCAAAGATCTCTCTTATAGCTCATCTGATGAACTAAACGACTACCTACTCTTTGATATCTCCATCAATGGAGAAAAAATAATATCCGAGGAAAAAATCATAGATTATACGAGAGATCTCACAAATAATAGATTAATAGTTAGTATGCTCCAGGCTGAGGAGGAGTTGACTATGGAAATGGATTACTATATCGACTCCGATGCTGGAGTTGAGATCCAAGACATCTCTCTCATATTCAAAATAGTATATAATCTGGAACAATATGTTCCTAATAAACACGATCATCTATTGTGAATTCATCACAATTCTAACTGATCTGATGTGAATTAAAACAACAGAAGCGTAGAGTTCCCATGTTGATATAATGTCAAGAGGTAATATTATGAAGATCAGGCCAGGGACTCTGGCACTTGTTGTTCTAATTATCATTGTAGCGATAATCATAATTTCTTCTTTCGCAGGTTATCGCTATGATACTATCAGATCTGGAAGCATGGCTCCTGAGATAGAGGCTGGAGATCTATTGATCTCTGTCCCTATCGAACCGGAAAATATCGAAATTGGAGATAAGATATTATATCGCTCACAAGAGGGTGTGATAGTATGTCATCGTGTGATTAATATCGATCATGCTAGTCGATATATCGAAACCAAGGGCGATGCCAATCCTACTCCAGATACTGATAAAATTCCGTTTTCTTCGGTTGTTGGAAAATCAATCGTTAGCATCCCATATCTAGGATACGTAGTCGCATTCCTCGGTAGTATCTACGGAATCGCTTCTGTAGCGGCAGTCTTAGTTACCATATACTTGCTAAAAGAAAAAGTACTAAAAGACAGTATCTAGTCAAGTGAAGATATACTTGGCAGCTATATCTCTCAACGGCCATTGAGGATCGATGACGATGAATCAACCTCGGCTCTAATAGCCGCAGCTGAAGACGATTCAGAGTATAAGTCTATGATGAGAGTGGATATATCCAGGGAGCTAGAGCGTAGTCTACTACTCTAAAAAAGAGATATTCTTGCTAAATGATATAATCGAAAATACATCGGATGATGAAATAATTCTAAAAGATT
>JAAYTA010000123.1 GCA_012518185.1 Methanobacteriota archaeon | reverse complement strand
TCCCAATGTCCCTTACTGCAATATTCAATTGTGGTGTAAGCAGGGTATTCGTCTGCACCAGTGCTATATCTCTTTTTCAATTGACACTTATCGCAAGTAAATTGCCCAGCACATAACACATTATTTGCGTCAGTGGGGGCTTCGTGTTTTTTAGAATCTGTCTGCATATTTTAAAGTTTTGTTTTTCAAATGAAGTTCAGTGGTTAAAATCCCCACCGAACGCAAATAATCGGAACGTTATAAATTTTAAAATAATGTAACTTCATTTCCTTTTGCTCTATAATCACTTGTAAACTTACTTGCAAGTTGAAAACCTTTTGACTTCGCAGCACTCTGATTAAAACGTTTCCAAACCTTTTTATCTCTAAAACGGCCGTGAACAGTGCCTTTTTTATAGATTCTTACATCTAAAAGGTCATTCCAGTTAAACCACTTACCCCAACGCTTGTAACGATACAACTGATGACTGTTGTTATTGATTTGATAAAGATAATCAGGGTCTTTTTTATAAATAAAAGTTTTAGTTGCACCATATACAGTACTCTCTAATCTTTCATAACCCTCCTTAACCTCTGCATCTTTGTTTACTCCGTCAAAAACCTCGCAGTTCTCAACTAATTCACCATAGTTAAACAAATCTCTAATGCTATCTTTTTGTGTGTATTCTTTACCTGTTAAATAGCATAACGCTTTCATTAAGTCATCTATATTAGCTTTTGCTCTGTGATTTGGCATATAGCTAATTTGTGGCATTCCATTACTGAAATTAACATCTATTGGTACGTAAGGAATAATAAACCTCTCATTTACGATATACTCACTATTGGTTTTCCAGCCCTCTTTTTGAAATCTATTGCCGTGGTGATGCTCTGTTAACCAGTCAAATACTTGTACGACCACCTTTTCCATTCTTTGTCCGTGTGTACCAATTACCAACTGTAGCATCTTGTATATGTTGCTCATTGTGAAAGGTACGTTCCTTTGTTGTTCTACAAATCGGTTTAAATCGCCTTTTAAACTTTCAGTCATATACTTTTCTGCACCCAGCTTATTAAACACCACACTCCAAGCATTTTTCTGTAATTCGATTCTAAAAGATTCGTAGGTGAATTCATTCTTATCTCTATCTTTAGCTGTAAACTTAATTGCACCGTAACTGCTGTTTAAAGGTTCAATTAACGCATTCATTCGCTTTTGTGCAGTATTTACCTCATCAAAGTATTTAATAGCTCCTACATACCTGTTAACTATCTCACGGACGTTATTGTGTGGCATTATTCCCTCTATATCTGAATTTGGCTCGTGCTGTGAATCCATATCGAAATAAAAGTCAAATAAGTCCTCTTCATCTGTGATTGGTTTAAAAAGATAAACCATCGATACCTCAACGTGCGTTTTCCTTTCTGCTGTAGTGAACGCTTCACCTAAATTGGTTGTAGTTCCATACGTTTTAATTACTTCGTTTAACTCCAAGCGTTCCTTTGAGTAGTCTAATTGTAGTGTGTTTCGATTGATTAAACAAACTATCTCACAGCCCTCGGGTGCAATATCCCACATTTTAAGTAAATGTTTAGCACCAGATGAAAACGGCGGATTAGCAATAATACAGTCTATATGACTAACATCATTTTTGTTTAATTCTAAAAAGTCATTAGTTAACACTCTATCTACCTTTGAGCGTGATATGGCTCTTAATTCGTCTGACTTTTCACATCCTAAAATCTCTTTAGGACTAAAACTCCTTATTACATCTACTAGGTCGCCTTTACCCATTGACGGTTCTAAGACCACCTTACCAGTAACATTAACCTGCTGTAGCATCATTTGAGCCACATCTGGGGGCGTTGGATAAAAATCTTTATTGTTAAATATACTCATTACTCTCCTCCCATTAATTTGTTTAGTCTTGCTTCCAAGTCTTTGATTGCTTTGCTTCGTTCGCTAGCAATCTTATTTAATACCTTCTATGTGTTTAACGTGCAGTATTTTATCTTTTGTTTCTTTTGCCATAGTTTTATATTAAAAAGCCTTTAGAGTGGCTTAAATGCACCCTAAAGGCGGTTAGTTACCAAGTTTCACCGAATTCTGTTAAAAGCCCTTGCATATAGTCTTCCATCTCCTTTTCTAAGAGTTCAATTTTGGTACTTTGCAGTTTTAATTGTCTTTTGGCTTCGTCTCTATTAGCTACATAATTGTCTAATATTTCAATGCATAAATCGTGCATTTTATCGAAGTTTAGATGGCTGTAGCCCCAACTATCAGTAGTCTTTCTTATTCTTTCTATTCGATTCTTTCTCTCTGTGTTTTCCATTTTTTTGAATTTTTTAAAGGGGTGCATATTCCAGCACTCCCTTTTTGTTGTTAATAATTTATCTCTTCTATGTCTGCATTTACTTCAATGTCTCCAAAGTCTTTTTTGTTGAAATAATCTTTTAGAGCCTTATTTAAATGCTTGTTGAAGTGGTTCACAACCTCGTTGAGTTCGTCCTCGTGGACATATCCCCAGTTGTTTTGGGTAACCTCGGTTGTAACCTCGATGTTACCCTTGAATACTAATTCTACATTTGCGTCTATCTGCTTGCTTTTGCAAGTTGTAGGGTCGTAAGACGCTCCTACATAATTACTTACCTTCATATCAATAATTTAGTTCTAATACCGCCCTTTACTTGAGTAACTTTTTTAAATTTTTCATAAAGTTCTGGATACTCCGCTCTGAAACCTTTTGAATCAAAGCCCTCACGTTCATAATCCTTTGAGCGTGTTATCTCAAATTTATCAGTTACCCATTTGTCTGCACCAGATTCATTAAAGATAGCCTCAATTAACTGTTTATACTCTTTCTCTTTTTGCTGTAATGATTTAATTTCAGTTGC
>JAAYTA010000129.1 GCA_012518185.1 Methanobacteriota archaeon | reverse complement strand
TATGTTTTCCTTTTATAAAAATCTTTTCCCGGCCGCCAGAGAATATGCAAGGCAAAACGGCCGGCCGGATATTATTCTTGCTTCAAGTGTCCATCCTCTTACTTTGGTAGCAGGGATAAAAATCGCCCGGAAATTTGGTGTTCCCTGCATCTGCGAAATCAGGGACCTTTGGCCGGAAGCCATCTTCTACTTTAACAAAGCCAAAGAGAGAAGCATTTTAGGGAAAACCCTTACATTGGGTGAACGTTGGATCTATAAAAATGCTGATGCCCTTATTTTTACTAAAGAAGGCGACACAGATTATATCAAAGAAAAAAAATGGGATAAACCCCAAGGCGGAGACATCGACTTGGGGAAAACACACTACATCAACAATGGTGTAGATATCGATGCTTTCTATAAATCAATTAATAAAAAAACATTAAAAGACGTTGATTTAGATAATGGTAAATTTAATGTTACTTATGTAGGAGCAATAAGGCCTGTTAATGACGTGGGCAATATTTTAGATGCCGCGGCCTTGCTAAAAGACGAAAACGACATTCAGTTTTTGATCTATGGTGATGGTATTCAAAAAGAGATGCTGGAAAAAAAAGTAGCAGACGAAAACTTATCTAACGTCAAAATGAAAGGCCATATCAACAAACAATTTGTCCCCTATATCTTAAACAAATCATCCGTAAATATTCTTAACTATTCGCAAACCCGATATAACTGGGCCAGGGGTAACAGTTCAAATAAGCTTTTTGAATATATGGCTTCAGGAAAACCGATCATATCGACGGTGAAAATGGGCTATTCCATAATTGATAGATACAAATGTGGCCTCGAATTGGAAAATGGATCCCCGGAGGATCTGGCAAAGGCTATTTTGGAAATAAAAGACATGCCAAAAGAAAACTATCAGAAGCTGGGCCAAAACGCCAAAGATGGAGCAGCGGATTTTGATTTTAAAGTTTTGACAAAGAAACTTATTAAAGTTATTGAAAAAACACTAGATTATCGACAAGGTGTACCATGATCAAATCACTCATAATTGAACACGGTTTGCCCTGGTTAGTTAACCGTTCCCTATATTCAGCGAAATTGAAAATTATGAAGGGAATGCCCTTTGTAGAAAGTCTTTTTGAAAAACAGGTGCACATCAAAAGAACCGATATTTTTGATATTAACGTAGATAGAATAGAAAAATTCCTAACGAATTTACCTGCAAACAAGAAAAGAAAAATCATTGCTACCGCTGATAAGGCAGCTGAGGGCAAGATCAAAACCTTTTCTTCCACAGTGTTAGATTATGGCTGCCCGATCAACTGGCATTACAACCCGATTTCCGGTGCAGAGGTTGACAAAAACTTAAAATGGTACAAGATCCCTGATTTTGATCCTGCAAGAGGAGATATCAAGATTATTTGGGAACCCTCAAGATTTACTCATTTTTTTTATTTTGCCAGGGGGTACCTTATTACTAAAAACAAAAAGTATTATAAAGTATTTTCCAATCAACTCAAAAGCTGGCTGAAAAATAATAGCTATTCTTATGGTGCTAACTATAAATGCGGCCAGGAAGCCGCCCTAAGGATGATAAATGCCATAATCGTTTACTCAGTATTTAAGTCATGTGGATTTGACAGCCAACAAGATGAGAACAACCTTTACAAATTAATAGAGGGAAGTTACAAAAAAATATTATCCAACTTTTTCTATGCTTATAAATGCATAAAAAACAATCATACACTTTCCGAAATCGTAGGCCTTATTATTGGGGCTTGGTGCAGCAAAGACAAAAACCAGCTAGGGAAATCTTACAAACTGCTAAATGGTGTAATTGAAAAACAATTTAAAGACGATGGGGGATACATACAAAATTCTTTTAACTACCAGCGGTTTGTTCTACAACTAATGGAATTAGTCCTAAAAATTGCTGCCAAAACAAAACTAAACATATCCGACGATAACAAAGAATTAATCAAAAAAAGCGCTTTACAGCTTTACCAACTTCAAGATATATCAGGCGATGTCCCCAACAAAGGGGCAAACGACGGTGCCTTGATTTTTCCAGTCACAGCAAACGGCTATCGTGATTTCCGCCCTGTGATCAATACGATACATGCACTGATAGGAACAAAAAGACTGTATGAACCAGGGACACACGATGAAGAATTGTTGTGGTTCGGGGAAAAAGATTTAACCGGGATACCAATTATAGAAACCGTAAGAGAACCAGCCGCATTTCCCGATTCCGGGCTTTATTCCCTGCGCGATCAAAATGGTTTTCTCATGATTGTTCTACAAGATCACAAAACCCGCCCGGGGCAGATGGATCAACTTCACATTGATTTATGGCATCGCGGGAAAAATCTTTTCTGCGACAGCGGGTCATATTCGTATGCTCAAAAGAAAGGATTATCATTGACCGCGGCCCACAATACAGCCCAGATTGATAACAAAGAGCAGATGAATAGATATGGACCATTTCTTGTTTATGATTGGTCAAGCGCAGAAAATATCAAATTTGACGGAACTTCCTTTAGCGGAACGATGATTTCAAAAAATGGTTACAAGCACACAAGGAAAATCAAAAAAACCGATACCGGTTATCTGATTGAAGATAACATAAGCGGTAACGGCAAAAAATGCAGTTTCAACTTCCACACGCCATATACAGTCAAAACCACAAATACCGGTTTTAAAATAATTGATAACGGGAAAACACTGGCAACTGTAAAAACCAAAGGCGCTATAGAGGTCAAAAAAGCCTACAGAAGCTTGTATTACTTAAAAAAAGAAGAAATCAACAAAATCTCGGTATCATCCAAAATAGTTAACAGCCGCTGCAACATGCGTTTTGTGATAATACTTTTTTAAAAACCAGATTATATCCAAGGAAGGCATTAAGATGATTAATATCATTGGACTCGGCTACATAGGGCTTCCTACAGCATTGATGTTTGCTAAAAACGGCCAAAAGGTCGTGGGAACGGACATTGATAATGAATTGATAAATTCTTTAACACAAGGCCGACTTACTTTTCAAGAAACGGGGCTGGAGGAACTTTTCCAAGAGGCAGTTTCCAACGGTATCAGCTTTACTACCGAGTATCAAAAAACAGATACCTATATCATCGCGGTGCAGACGCCCTTTGCCAATTACAGCAAAAAACTCGATCCAAGATACGTTATTGCAGCAGTTAATAATGTTTTGGATGTTTGTGAAAAGGAAGCAGTACTCATTATAGAGTCTACTTTAGCACCTGGCACCATAGATAAACACATTCGTCCGGAAATAGAAAAAAGAGGGTTTTCCATCGGTAAGGATGTTCATTTAGCTCATGCCCCCGAAAGAATCATTCCCGGAAATATGATCTATGAACTCGAACACAATTCAAGGACAATCGGAGCAGATGATCCTAAAATCGCAGCCAGGCTAAAAAAACTGTATTCCAGCTTTTGTAAATCCGAAATTATCATGACCGATATAAGGTCAGCAGAAATGTCCAAAATCATAGAAAACACGTATAGGGATGTCAACATAGCCTTTGCCAATGAACTGGCCAAAATCTGCCGGGCAGATAATATGGATGTATACGAAATAATAAAAATCGCAAACAAACACCCCCGGGTAAACATACTGCATCCGGGGCCCGGGGTTGGTGGTCACTGTATTTCCGTAGATCCCTGGTTTTTGGTAGGAGATTACCCGGATCTGACAAATATAATTCTTACTGCCCGAAAAATCAACGAATCCATGCCTACGCACGTCCTGAGCAGAATTCGGGATATCATGAGGGAGCACAACATAATGGATATATCCAAAATCGGATTATACGGCCTGGCCTATAAAGAAAACGTCAACGATATCAGAAAAAGCCCTACACTGCAGCTTCTGGAAAGAATGGACGAGCACTTAGCCTTTGGTGTCAAAGTATACGATCCACTTATAGAAACCAGGATAGTCGATCATCAGTTTATGCATTTTGAAGATTTTTTAAATGAAATCGAAATAATAGTGATTATGACCGCCCACGATCATATAAAAAATAACATGGAACTTATCAAAGACAAGCTTATTTTGGATACCAAAAATGTCTGTAACTTTGATGGTGTTTATAAATTGTAACCAAAATAAATTTATCTGAAGGACTAAGGTAAAAGGGTTATGGCTAAAATTTACAAAGTTTAT
Organism: Methanobacteriota archaeon; assembly: GCA_012518185.1. Lineage (GTDB taxonomy): Archaea > Thermoplasmatota > Thermoplasmata > Methanomassiliicoccales > Methanomassiliicoccaceae > DTU008. Next base: position 1,771 of record JAAYTA010000129.1, on the reverse strand, counting down.
TAGTAAAAGGATAAACCCTTGATAAATTTGCCATATACAAATAAATGTATAGGAAAATACCAATCCCCTGTCACTTGACGAGGGTCAGCAAATTTTGTGGTGCAAAGGAGATACATATGGCACAAATGGTGATTTTGTTATCTCATATACCTAATCCTAGGATACTAAAAAAAATTAAAACCTTGGAAGATAGATACAAGATTACTTTAATATACTGGGACAGAGGCCTAAAAGGGAAAGAAGGCTTTGAAATTAGTAAAAAGAACAACGTTAAAGAAATTTCAGTGAAAGCTCCGCAAGGTAAGCCTTTTTACAGAATAATACCTTTAATTAAATTTACTTGTATTGCGATAAGTTATTTGAAAGATATTAAACCAACATTCATTCATGCGAGTAATTTTGATATGTTGTTAGTTGCATCATTTTATAGGGATCTGTTTAAAAAAAATACTAAAATAGTGTATGAAGTAGCAGACTTGCCGGAATACTCTTTTATTAAAGGAGTGCATTCACTTAAAACCTTTGCAGCCAAGATATTGCAAATAATCGAGAGGAAAATGACCAGGAAAATTTCAAAATTAATATTAACATCTCCATTTTTTTGGGATGAATATTTCTCCAAATTTGTTAATAAAGATAAATATTTGTTTATACCAAATGTTCCCTATAAAAACCTATTCAGTAAATATGAAAAGCAACACCATGATATTTTTACTATTGGTTTTATAGGTTCTGTCAGATATGTAAGACAACTTAAGATGTTAATAGATGCAGTAGATGAACTTAAAGGAAACATAAAAATATTTATTGCCGGCAGTGGCCCGGGCTATCAGGAAATCACTGAGTATTCTGAAGGCAAGAACTTTATAGAAATATATGGCCCATATAACTACGAAAGGGAAATAGTTAGTTTGTACGAAAAAATTGATGTTGCATACTCTGTTTATGATACAACTCTCAAAAATGTAAGAATAGCATTGCCAAATCGCTTGTATGAAGCGATAGTATGCAACATACCTATAATTGGTGCTAAAGGAACTGTGCTAGGAAAATTTATTGAGGATAATGAGATAGGGATTACCGTTAATTCTGAAGACAAAGACGAATTAAAAAAACATCTGACAATGCTATCTGGCTCTAAAAAGAAATTAAAAACATATCAATTAAACTGTGACAAAATAAAACAAAATTATTATTATGAAAGTATAAGCGAAGTTTTACTGAACGAATATGAAAAAATGTAGTTTTTGAATAGACAATTGTAATAAAAACTATAAGACTATGGATACCTCTATAAAATTTATAAAATAAACAAAGAGCTGCTTAGGTGTTTTGTGACGAAATAACCCTGAAATAGTTATTTAAATTATTGAAAAATTTGTATACAAAATTTTCGTTTGGAGTAAATTAATTCATGATCATAAAAAAGGAAATTCGAACAAATAAAGCCAGATTGCTATTTTTCGAAAACGGATTAGTCGAAAAACATTATTTTGATGCATCAAGGGCTGCCAGCGAAATGAAGAGCATGACCAGAATTACTATCGGCCGCTGGGCTATGATTGCTTCCGGCGCCGTAATAACGAAAAACGTCCCGGACTACGCTTTAATGGCTGGTGTGCCCGCAAAACAAACCGGCTGAACTTGCGAATGTGGTGTACCTTTGCAAAATGGGCTGCAGTGCACCTCCTGCAGCCGGGCTTACAAATTGAAAAACAAAATGCTCATGGAACATTACAGTATTGGATAGCTTAGGAAAGGCTCGGTGGGC
>JAAYTA010000071.1 GCA_012518185.1 Methanobacteriota archaeon | reverse complement strand
AGTAACACGTCCCTGTAGAGCTAGAACATATTCTTGCATGGCCGGGCTGATGACATCATCATCTTGGAGCACCACCATTATGGTACCTTCAGCCACTGATTCTTGGAAATATTCATCAATTATTTTCTGAGCGCGGATCGATTCTTGATCATCTCCGCTTCCAAGGTCCATCTGATAATCCATCACGCTACCTAATTGCATGACGGCAGGGATCGCAAGTAATAATGCGATCAGCCAGATGACAATGATTTTCTTATAGTGTCGAACCACACCATTGGCGATCTTTTCGAATAACATTTCTCATTCCCTCTCGGAAGGATAGATACCAGAGAAAGGAACTAAGCTTAATAGGTTTGTTGTCCTTGGATCAGTGACATGACTTCTGTGATCAAACATTTAGTTAGGCTAGGTCTCAGTGAATATGAGGCACGAGCATACGTTGCTACTGTATCATTGGGAGAGGGAACGATCAGTGAAATAAGTAGAGAGAGCGGAATACCGCGCTCTCGCACCTATGATGTCATGGAGCGCCTGGCGAGAAAAGGATTCGTAGAGATGGGCAATACTGCACCAAAATGCTATCGAGCGAATGACCCACTGACCGCTTCAGATAGATTAATGGAAGAGTTCCGTCGTGCTAATGAAGAAGTAGTGAAAGGACTGAGAGATGTAGGGAAAAGGGCTGATAAAAGAATTAATCCTGTATGGACGCTTACAGGATCATGGGCAATAGAACATAAGATAGAAGAGCTCCTCGAATCTTCTGAAGAAGATGTTTCATTTGTATTTCTTAATCGTAGCAGTCCACTGCGCTACGGAGCATTAATAGCTAAGAAATCTCAAAAGAAGAATATCACTGTAGTATTGGCACACCGGCTGAAGAACGGGAGCCAACTTCTAGGAAATACTCGAATAATGATGTTGCAGCCTATTCCAGGAATGCTCAGTGAGGTTGAAGGGACATTATGCGATGATGGATTTGTGACAGGCGATGATTGCTATTGCATAGAGATGATTATGGTCGTAGATCAAGATGTCACATTGCTTTTGACAAATGAAAACGATGAGCAGAGAGCTATAATCATTCATGGGACTGTCCTTAATATATTTGGACACGACGCAGTTAGAAAATTAATTGAGGGTGCCAAAGAAATTGATGATTATAAAGGATAAGGGTTGGGAGTTTAGATTTACTCAGTCTCGAATGAGTCGATAGCCTATTTTACTTCCTAGGCCTAATTCATATCCAAGGCTGATTAATTGCATACCCATTGGCTCTAGATATCTTGCCGCTGAAAGTGGTCCACAATCTATTGGCTCAAATCCAATATCTTTTGTTAGATTCATGACCGTTTCTTTGGCCTCTTTATCATCACCAGCTACGAACGCCGTAAGGCGCTCTTCACCCAACTTTCCCTTGCCTTGCTGCTCTGCAAACACAGTATTGAATGCTTTTATGATCTTCGCCCTGGGTAACATTTTCTGCAATTCTTCTGCGCCAGAAGTGGTGAACCCTATGGCCATATTTCTATTAGCGTCTAGAACATTAGTCACATCGATCACTGCCTTCCCATCAGCCCTTTCCCCTACATGCTCTACAACATCTCTTAGTTGTGTATATGGAACTGCCAAGATTAGGATCTCTCCCCATGTTGATGCATCTTCTACACTTTCTTGAGGATTTTTATCTCCAAATCGTATTTCATGACCTGCTGGTTCAAGTCCGGACGCTAGGGCTTTTCCAACGTTACCTTTCCCTATAATTGCTATTTTCACATAAATACCTCCAGATAGTTGTTCTGTGACTGCGCCTCATTGGTTTGACATCTTATCCATAAAACATTTCACCGTTCAAATAGTGGAAAAATGACATGTAATCACTGAGCAGGTAATAGACTATCTGAATACATGGACATGAGCCATTATCACATAAGTTCAAATGGCTGGATGTATGTATTTCACGAGAAATATGAGAATAACTTCTAGATTTCTCATAGATGGGATGAGGGATACCTCACAATAGAGTATTGGAGATCATTTTATCGATGTGTACATGATTGAGTAAATCAATAATGAGAGGATGTAAAGGCAAGGTTGAAATAGATGTTAGTTATCCCTTGTTTTGGTATGACGGCCATAGCGGCGGGGTCACACCCGGTCCCATCCGAACCCGGAAGTTAAGCCCGTCTGCGTTTCGCGTTGTACTGCGGTGCGAGAGCCCGCGGGAACCCCGAAGCGCTGTCAGCCACTTTTTATCACTCTCAAAGTTGTATAGGTAAAAATAAAAGAGTTTTAAGGGATTGCGTTTATTTCATTTTATCATCGCTGGAAATGTCTAGGTGACCTGTGCTGTTGTTCAAAATGATGATCGGTGTGATCTCTCATCTCAGTTGATCGATTTACAGCATCGTCACAAGTCATATTGACATCGATGTAGCCATGAATTTCGCCATCAGGGTGCTTATCTGTTATCACATTGACGTATAGATTTCCAGCCTCCATTTCATCAATTAATTGATCTATAGAGCTACCCTCCATCGATCCAGTTAGATCCTTTGAAGTAACATTACCAAACGCTACTATCCCATCGTCATCTCCAGTGATCTGTTCAGTAGGCACAATTAAGACTGCTTCATCAGCGCCTCCTTGTTGAGTTCGATATATGCCTACTCCACTCACATCGCCATCTAGATCATCAACGTGGACGAGATAACATATGCTAGTGAGATCACTGCTTGGCCAAAGAATTGCTATACCTGTACCATCACGATCCTCTTCAGATATCTGCTGATCTCCTGTGAGCGGTACAGCTACTACTGAACTCCATCCCTGCGCACGATCCCGATGAGTCTGCCCTTCTGCAGTAATTAGCATAAAGGAGCCAATGAGTATGATGACGACAACGGCTACCAATGCAGGGAGCACTCTATTCATTCTCATCATTATCCCTCACTATACTGCTCTCAACTCATAGAATTAATAGATGACTCGCAACTCTATCGAAAGATTGTTAGCTAACTGAGGAACGAGTGGAGCATTGCAATATTTAGACTGATAAGGTGCATTCAACTAGGAGTAATGGGATCATTCCACTGACTATTAGTTAGCACTGGGCAAAAAATAAAAAATTAAAAGGGAATAGGTCAAATGACCTATCTCATTTACTCAAGTACCTTCTTTAGCAGACCAAATGCCACTGGGATCAAAATTATAGCCAGTGCAATAGAGAATGCCCAGGAGATATTAGCGATGACTTGAGTTACGCCCGAGAAATTGGCAAAGATCGCACCAGCACCAATCACTAAGAAGATTGAGTATAGTACGAATTTTGCATAACCTGCAACACCGCTAAAGTCAGAGTGTTCATCCATCAGAGTCTTGATGAGGCCATCAGTCATGGTTATACCGACACCTATTATCACAAAGCCCAGGATCAGCGGATAGATAGTGCTGCCGCCAAGGAGCATTGTGTCAAGAGCCAGTAGGATAACAAATGCAATCAAGCCGATGAATAAGAGATTCCTCAGCATATCGGCGATTCCAACCTTGTTCTCGGGGAACATAGGCTTTATCATGTTTCCAATGAAGGATGATAAGAAATCAGCGAATACTGAACCAAGGATGATTATCAGAATACCAGCAAGTAGCTTAGGTAGATAATCTGCAATTGCAACTAAGTATTCACCAAGAATTCCTCCAATTGCCATTACTTCAATCGCTAGTATGAGAGATAGTATGACTATGAATGCCTTAACGAAACTACCAATTAGATTAGACATATCTAATCCTGATGATCTAAATGATCTCCCAACAGTAGTTTGGTCAAATGCCCTCTCTAGACCAAGTCTCCCAACCAAATAGTTGACAGCCTTGCCAACGATTGATCCGACAATATAACCAAGTGCGATTATAATAATCGCAGCGAGTATTGCCGGTATAGCATTGATTATGGTCTCCAACATATTACGAAACACTTCAGTAAGATCGGCCATAAGCCATTACCTCACGATACGTAATGATATCTGAATATAAAAAGAATTATACTAAGATATAACTATATGGGATAGTTATAATATATATTTAATCTGGATGTAGTAATAATCGTGCGATCTACATTCTTTTTATTAAAATAGAATATGCTTATGGATTATGAAGTGACATTATGTCTTGCTATCGCATATGGTTTTTAACATTATAATTACTATATGTTATTATCTAGATAAATTAAGAATCATGTTACTCATAACGATATGTTGACTTAAATTCGCTATAATCTCAGGATATCGTTATCAGTAAGGTCTTGGAATCCAAATTATGATATCATGCCTGAAATGTCTAGCGCACATTCGGTAAAGAGCTTGAACCATAAGTTTACGAAAAATGAATTGGCCAGAGCATTAAGACTTGCTATCGCTGATGAATATGAGGCTATTCAGATATATGAGCAGATAGCCGAGTCAGTAGAAGATGATGAATTGAAAGCAATTATTATGCACATTGTAGAGGAAGAGCAGAAACATGCTGATCAATTCTGGGACCTTCTAGCACGTGTGAAGCCGGAAGAGCATGAATTATACGATAGTGCCGTTGAAGAGAATAAGGAGATAATCCAAAAAATAAAGAGATGAGTATCTACTATAGCCAGCTACGAGCGAGTTTGGGCAGTAATGCTAAGTGTTCTGGCCCGTTAATTTTTTTTATAAATATTTTAAGGAAGTATAAGCTAATTGCTCGCATGGATGTATTGACTCAATATGGAAATAGACTCGTGCTTAGATATTTTTCACCACGGTCGGGGAAGATAGTTACAACAGTCCCAGATTCTATCCGTTTGGCCATCTCTATGGCTGCATACATAGCTGCTCCGCTACTCATACCTACGAATATTCCTTCATGTTTGACTATTTGGCGAGTCATTTCATAAGCGGCTTCAGTTTCAACCATTATTGTGATATCTATCTGAGTAGGATCATATATAGATGGTACTATGGCTTCTTCCATATTTTTCAAACCCTGAATATAGTGGCCTCGGACTGGATGAGCACTAACTACTTTCACATTAGAATTATGTTCCCGCAGTGCCTGTCCTATGCCCATTATTGTGCCAGAAGTCCCTAGTGCTGACACGAAATAGTCGACGTTACCTCCGGTCTGCTTCCAAATTTCATCTCCAGTTGTCCTATAATGTGCCATCTTATTGTATTCATTGGAAAACTGATCTGGCATGAAGTATTTATCAGGATTTTCTCTCACAAGTTCTCTAGCTAATCTGATTGCACCATCCGTACCATACTTTCCATCGCTTAAGGTGACAGTACCTCCAAAGGCCTTGATCATTTGCCTCCTTTCGACTGATACAGCATCGCTCATAACTATTTCTACATTATATCCCTTTATAGCACCAATCATAGCTAGACCCACTCCAGTATTTCCAGATGTGGGCTCAATGATTGTTTTATCCTTAGTGAGTGTGCCTTCAGACTCGGCTTGCTGGATCATACTAAGCGCTATACGATCCTTTATACTGCCTGTTGGATTGAAGCCTTCTACTTTGGCAAAAATCGTCACGTTTTTGTTTGGATTAAGTTTATTTATCCTAACTAGTGGAGTGTTGCCGATTGTCTGGAGTATATCTTCATTATACTCGGATGATGAATTCCTCATTGATTCTCACCTAATGACGGGAGCGTGCTCGCCAACGACTGTATTCCAAATCAGATAAGAAAAGGTATCTAGCCTGATTCAAATTTTCAGAGTTGTTAATGTATATTAATCATATTAGAGATTTTTATAGCAAATTTGGGAGATTGTGATAATCATTGATTAACGTCATCGGTTTAAATTATATGATATAACAATTTGAGCTCCAGTGTGAATTGATGAGAATAAAAATCAATTATGTATGATGGTGCGGGGGGAGGGATTTGAACCCACGAACCACTAAGGACGGGATCTTAAGTCCAGCGCCGTTGGCCAGGCTTGGCTACCCCCGCATTAGCGAGCTCATAGGATGATTGGTATTTTATTCTTTGTAATCTAAATCTCAATCCTAGCACATAGTAAGGCCTATATTTGCGAATTTTAACGTACTTCATCCTTAAGTGAGTTATAATGTGCAAAATAATATAGCTCACAGTCGCACCTACATTGAGTTT
>JAAYTA010000070.1 GCA_012518185.1 Methanobacteriota archaeon | reverse complement strand
CGAGGGAAGGCCGGTCTACTGTCGGGAGTGTTATCAGAAGCACAGGCCACCACGCGAACGCAGGTATTAGACCGGGTTCAACCCTTTAACAAACACTTTCTCAAACATCTTACTAATTCTCACAATCCTATAAAGATAATATTCATCATATCTTACATAGTCTATAGGGAATATCTTGATAGATTCATAGGATATTGATCTCATGTCTAAGCTAAAAGAGGCAGCAACTGTCGCTATGCGCGATTGTCTTGGTCTAAAATCTGATGAGGAAGTATTGATTATAACAAATTTTGAGAATTCTGATTCGTTTGATATCTCAAGAGCTCTGTTTGATGCCAGCAGGGAACTTGGTGGGAAGCCAGTTATCATCATACAAGAGGCTAAAACATCTATAGATTATGCTGAAAATTGCGTTTTGAAAGCAATAGAAGCAGCTCCAGACATAATCATATCTATATCATCTGTAAAGATGGGGAAGGATCCCTTCGGAATATATGTAGGACATGTAGGGAGGGATGGAAAGAAATATGAGCACATTTACCACCGTTTGATGGAGGGAGACAGGCATATACGGGGTTTCTGGTCTCCATCTGTTACAAGAGATACATTCGAGCGCACTGTTGCCATAGATTATACAGAGATGCGAACTCTTGCTAACAAACTTAAAAACATTCTCGACATGGGTGAAGTTGTGCGAGTTACTGCTCCAGGCGGTACTGATATTAGTTTTTCTATTAGTGGGAGAGAGGCGAAACTGGACGATGGAGATCTTAGAATTCCTGGAGCTGGAGGAAATTTACCAGCTGGTGAAGTGTTTATATCTCCCGCTAATGGTACTGCCGAAGGAGTCATCTATTTCGATGGGACAGTGGACTTGATGACATCAGCACCGATCCCAAAAGAGCCAGTCAGAGTAGTTTTCAGTAATGGATATGTGACTGAAGTGACTGGGGACGAAGTAGCAGGGGAATTATTAGAAGTCATTAAGCTCGGAGAATCAAGGGCTAGAGAATTAGGCAACGTTGAGATGGAGCGTAATGCGCGTCATCTTGGTGAAATGGGTATAGGAATTAATTATGCCGCCAAGATGATAGGTAATATGCTTGAGGATGAGAAAGTAGGAAAGACGGTTCATTTTGCGATTGGTATGAATTATGATAATGATGCTAAGGCATTAATACATCAAGACTGCCTAGTTAGAAGTCCAACTATATGGGTTGATGGTAAACAGATAATGAAGGAAGGAAACATTCTCATCTGATAACTCTCAATTTAGAGAATAATATTTCAACGTCGAACTACATTACCCTATCATGTAGACGATAGTATTAACAATAAAGCTTATATAGAAGAATAAACAGAGTATATAGGGGGAAGATGAGAATGAATCAAGAGAATATCGCAATTTCCTATAAAGTGTTGTCACGCGCTATCATGAACAGAATAGGCGTAACTAGAGAAATCGCAGAAGATATCGCACTAAGAGTGCTAAACTATTTCGGATACGGCGAGGAGATCATAGACAATGTCTTGGATCAAGATGATCGTAGCATATTCTATTTCCTACAGGATGCCAAATTGCTTAACACGCATTGGGAAGAAATTGTACTTCCCAACGGACGTATGTGGAGAGTTTTCTACTGGTCATTGAACGTGCCTAGGATATTGGAATATGCCCGCACTCAAGAAGAAGAGAGTATTGTGGAAGTCGGCCTGTACGACTCACTTCCAGAGGATGTATGGACTCGACAGATGGCCTAGGCCACTCATACCTTTTTTTATATTTTCTAACATAATCACTACCTGATACTATGGACGATGGACGAAAGGTGCTAGTCGTAGTTATGGATGGACTAGGCGACCGTGCAGTAAAGAGTCTTGGCCAGAGGACACCTTTACAATGTGCTAATAAACCCAATTTGGACTGGTTTGCAGCTAATGGTACATCCGGTATAATGGATGTTATATCGCCCGGAGTGCGTCCTGGATCAGATACTTCTCATCTAGCACTTCTAGGCTACGATCCATTTGAAGTTTATACAGGTAGGGGACCATTTGAAGCAGCTGGCGTAGGCTTAGTCGGAAAGCCCGGAGATGTAGCGTTCAGATGTAATTTTGCTACTGTAGATAGTGATATGAATGTTATAGATAGACGTGCAGGTAGAATAAAGACACCTGATACCACTATGCTAGCTTCAGCAATTAATGGTATGCAGTTGGGTAATATTACGGCTACAGTAAGAGAAGCTACGGAGCATCGAGCTGTTTTGATATTGGAGGGCCCTGATCTTTCACCATATGTTAGCGACGTCGATCCCCATGCTCTTAGTTCAATACAATCATCAGAGCCACTTAGACCTGAGGCACTGGTCACTGCACAAGCCGTTAATGAATTTGTACATAAAGCACATGAAATTTTAAGAGATCATCCAGTGAATAGACGGCGCATTGAAGAAGGATTGGTTCCCGCTAATGCTCTACTCCCTAGAGGAGCAGGAGTATTTCCAAATATACAATCATTTCAGGAGCGATATGGTATATCTGCCTCAGGAGTAGCTGGAGTCTCTCTCATAAGAGGTATCTGCCGCGTATGTGGACTAGAAGTGATTGAAGAAACTGGGTGTACAGGAGGTACCGATACAGATATGGATGCCAAGGCGTGTGCAGCCCTTAGAGAATTAGAGCGTAAGGATTTTGTGCTGATGAACGTCAAGGCCACTGATGTCAATTCTCATGATGGTGATCCTCGAAGTAAGATCGAATCCATAGAACGTCTTGATAGCATGGCTAAGATCATTAAAGATAGTATTCCTGAGGGAGCCATAGTAGTCTTAACTGCTGATCATTGTACACCCGTGGAATTAGGAGATCATTCGGGAGATCCAGTACCACTGACAATTTATTCAGATGATTCAATAAAAGATGATGTGACCTCATTCGACGAGATATCTTGTGCTCGTGGCGCTCTTGGACGTATACGGGGCGTTAACTTGATGCCCATACTATTGGATAAAGCTAACAGGTCTGAGAAGTTCGGAGCCTGAGGGAGACATATATGTTGGTTAAGAATTACTATTGATGATCTTAATGATGGATGTATAAATGCACGCCTAATGATGTAGAGCGGGTGATTATATGTTTCATCATTAATATCATTACATAATCATATTTTTCATTATAGATCTCATAATAATGGAATTATGACCTAAGCGCATGGCTCTTAGATTTATCGTACGCCCCTTAAATAATGACCAGCAGTTATAGCTCCGCATCTCCGCTTTATTCTAGTCTTCTTACTCAAATCCCTATTCCGGAATGATTCTGCTACCAATGCGCTTAATTCTGGCGATTTGCCTCGTAGATCTAGAGCGTAGGAATCAATCCCATGTTGATCCATCTCATCCATGAAGTCCATAAGGAATAGATCAGCTGAATTCAATATATGAGCCCAACCATATTTATCTCGGACGACTGGGAACCTCTTTCCGCGCTCATCTTTTAGCTCACCCTCATCCAGAGTAGGATCTCGCGTAATCATCATCTCTACACGTCCGAAAACTAGAACTTCTAGCGCTTTATTGCTGTATTTTGTTAGTTCTGCTAAATCATTTCTAGAAAGTTCTACAGATAGTTGTGTCATGTCGAGACTAGGAATTGTTAATGAATTAAACATGTTTAGGAAATATGAACCATATAATGTTCGATCAGCATATTTTTTCGCTTGGCCTGGAGAGTGGACCATAATTGAGTTTGCATCCACCTCCGGTATTTCCGGCGTTATGCGTGGCATTGATAAGACGAATTCCTTATCAGCTTCTTCACATATCTGTTGAGCAGTCTCTTCATGCCCATTCATATCAAAATATACGCGATCAATAAAGGGCAATGAAGATCGTAGTGAAGATATTGATGATATGTGCGCCGATAATGTCGGTTCGCGTAGAGATCTTTTAACAGTTGGAATCCTGAAGGTACGGTTGCTGGACTTAACGTGGCACGTTGGTATAACAATTTGAGATATTTCTTCTTCTATCTTAGAGAAATCACGATCTCTTGTCTTATATGCTATGTATTCTCCTAATTCTAATCGGAACGGAGATCTTACAGATATACCAGCATTTTGAATCTCTGGAGAATGTATTTCAAATCCTCCAATTTTATGATCTCCTCTATAGAAGGTTATGCCATCTCCTTCTCTCAGTGATGTAGTAGGCAGCCATACTTCTTTTCCATAAGAATGTGCAGTACCAATAAACAAACCCCTTGAATCAGCATATTGGCGTTGCATCACCTGATCACCACTGAAATATCCTGGAGTAAATCCACGATTAAAGGCCACTTCAAGTAGTTCTCGCTCGCGAGGAGTTATTAATTCCTCCTCACCTCTTATTGCTCGCTCCACAGCAGCTTTATAAATTTTAGAAGTTAGATAAACATAAGTGGGAGAGCGTAGGCGCCCTTCGATCTTTATCGACTTGACGCCAATTCGAATAAGCTCTGGTATTGAATCAATGCAAAATAGATCAGCAGTCGAAAGCATAAATGATGTCTCTCTTGAAAGAGAATACCGTTTACGACATGGTTGAGCACACATTCCTCGATTTCCAGATCTTCCTCCCAGCATGGAGGAAAATAGACACTGTCCTGAGAAGCAATAGCACAGAGCTCCATGAATAAACACCTCTGTACCAATACATCCATCCCTAGCTATTCGCTCCACTTCTTTCAGATGGAGTTCTCTCGCTAGAATTACTCTCTCCGCTCCTGCATCTCTTGCCCATTGAGCATCATCGGCTGAATGAATTCCCATCTGAGTGGAAGTATGAATGGGGAGGGAAAAATTCTCATTAATCATGCGCATAAGGCCACGATCTTGTACGATTACTGCATCAGGCTCTAAGGAAGATAATGTATCAATATAAGAGAAGGCACGAGACAATTCAGATTGCTTTATCAGTGTATTTACAGTAACATATACTTTCACACCATGATCATGGGCAGCTCTTATTGCTGCCTTGATCTCCGACTCTGAGAAATTCGGAGCAAATCTCCGTGCACCAAACATCTTCCCGCTAAGGTATACTGCATCAGCTCCGCCAAGTAGAGCTGCCTTTAGCGAATCTTTGGAACCAGCGGGGGCGAGTACTTCCATAATCCTCTCATCGGCATCAATGAGTTAAATGTAATGCCGACTTAGGGTTATTTTTCAACCTTATATGATTTGTTCTCACTAGTTAAACAGTGCACTCAGCGCAATATAATTTCGATATTATGCTCTGATTAGAGTCATAGATCCTATCACTAATCGCTTATCTACCAAATGGATCTGAACTGTCCTTACTTATTATGAATAATGAAGAATCAGGAGTATCATATAATTCAGCAGAGATCATTTCTTCAGTAGCGTGAGTTGTTTCAGCATCGATTCTAGCTCGTATGTCTGATAATAAATCTATCCTTAGATGTTTGAAGCCATCAGAGAATTCAGCGATAGCTTCCCCTTTATCTTCTAAGATGATATTTCCCTTCCCGAGTGTGCAGCAAGAAGAGAGTTGTACTCCATCAGCCATGCATGATAGGGGTCTTTCAGTACCACTATGAAGAATTGCATAGATACGATCAGGGAACATTTCGCGAGCAATTAAGCCCATGCGATATCCTATAACTGCATAAGGTCCAAGGTGGCCATGAAAGTGCTTAAGATCTATGAGTTCATCTGGAAGGGATGTCATTGTTAGCAGAATTACATTGTCACTTAAGGCACTTTCGATGAGAGAATGTGTTAAAATATGAGTAAACCCTGGCCGAGATGTGAGTAAAGATCCATCGTGGAAAGCCAAGAGAGCAATTTTCCTATTTGCAGTAATTTGGACTGCATTGGTAATATTTTCACCATTCACTGTGCCAGCAGGCAGTGTAGGAGACCTTACAGGCAGTGTAGGAGTCATTGATAATGATCTAGAAGATATGAACATCGTCTCCCGTGCTGTCTATCTGATAGGAGACTTTAACTGCCATACTAGAGCGGATAGATCCTTCGAGCTTAACGACAATCAGATGCCGTTCTGTGCTCGAGACTTTGGGATATTCCTTGGATTAACCATAGGTATGGCAATTGCACTGATTGTTATGCCAAGATATGCGTGGGTCATTGTAATAATTCTCGCGACTCCGCTAATCATAGATGGATTTGCTCAATTGATCTTTGATTATGAGTCCAATAATACAATACGTGTCTTTACAGGAGTCCTGGGTGGTTTAGCAGCATCTAT